>JADFDL010000216.1 GCA_018262875.1 Rhodocyclaceae bacterium
GATCGTGTCGACAATTCCGGACATGCCGGCAGTCTCCATTCCCGTGCGCCGCGCAGGCGGTCGGCCATGCGCTCCGTCTCGATGAAACCGAGCAGCGCCGCCAGACGCCGCCCCGCCATGTTCGCGTCGAACACCACGCACACGACGCCGGCCGGATACGCGGCGGCGTCCTCGTCCAGTCGCCGCCGCATCAGCCGCAAGGCTGGACGCAAACGACGGGCAACCTCCGGCACAACGCTCAACCAGGTGCGCCCCGGGGTCGACAGGTCCGCCGGCGGCAACGTGCCGCCGATGGCCAGCGGCGCGCCGGCGGCGTCGACCGCCGCCCATACGCGCCCGCTCACGACTTCGACGAGAAGCAGACCGTACTCGTGCGCGGACAGGGGGGACTTTTTCAGCGCCTGAAAACGCGCCAAGTGCGCCAGCGTCGCCGGCTCGAGCTGCATGCGCGGATCTCCTAGATTTGAACGGGCGCCTCGAGCACGTGGCAGCCGGTATCCTCCTCGGCGCGGCGGCGGTCGTCGCCGTGCAGCCGCTCCGGCGCGCGCGGATCGCGGTTGCCGGCGATGGCGCCGTGCCGGCCCTTCAGGCCCAGCTCGAGGTATTGCAGCGCGTCGTGCGGATTGGCCCACAGGTTCTTGACGGGCTTTTTGTTCTGCGACTTTTCGTCGGGACGCTTCTCGAACATGTAGTGCGACACGAAACCCTTGCGCAGCATCCGGCATGCCGGGCTGAGCAGGAACGCCGGCACGCCCGCCTCGATCGTATAGGTCAGATCGTCGACCACAGCCGTCAGCCGCACGTCGATCTCGTTGGTCTCCGTCGGGACGATGACGATGCCGAGCTCGGCGGCGACGATCTCGGCCCACGCGCTCTCGCCGTCTTCTTTGTCGGCGCCCGCGAACCCGGCGGGATCGCAGTAGTGCACCTCGGCGAGCAGCGGCATCTGGCCACCGCCCAGCAACAGCAGCTCCTCGCGCACCCGCTGCGCGAAACGCCGCGCCGACATGCGCCCCGGCACGACTTCCGCCAGCGCGCGCAGCTGCCCCTTCGGCGTCCGCTGGCCGATGACCGCCGCCGGCTGCCCGAGACCCTGATCGAAGCCGAGCGTCAGCGGGATTTTGGCCAGCGGCTTGAGCACCTCCGGCGCCAGGTGCGCGGCGTCGTCGTATTCCGCGTAGACCGGCTCGCCGATCGACGATGGCCCGTATTGGGCATCGACCATGCGTCGCACGAGGTTCCGGCCGCCCGGCCGCTTCGACAACACGTCGACCTGCCGGTCATAGTAGCCGGCCGGCAGGTTCGCCAAATTCTCGGCGTGGGGGCTGCGCCCGGACGGCTGCTTGTAGACCCGGAACCCCGCCGGCGGATCTTCCTCGAAGCGCCGATAAAACCAGCTGTCGACATCCGGCGCGTTGAGGTCGCAGCCGATCTGCGGCCGGAAGGCCGAACCCTGCGACAGCGCGTCCGGCGCATTGCCGGTCGCGGGATACCGGCCGAGCCGGGTGATGCCGACGTCGATCGCCGCCTCCGGCAGCTGGTCGGCCTCGTAGAACCAGAAGTCGGTCGGCTCGAAGCCGCGCATGAACTCCTCGACGACCATGTCGCCGATCGCCGCGAAGATGTATTCGGCGCGCACCTCGATCTCGCGTCCGCCGCGGATCACGGTCCACTGCATGCGCTGCGTCGCGAACCGGCCGCCGCCGCCGACCCACTCGCCCTCGGTCCAGACCTGCGGATCACGCGGCAGCCAGCGCCACCAGGTCGGATAGAGGTTGCGCTCGAGCTGGCCATAGGTCGAGCCGATGATGGCACGGCGGTAGCGGATAATGCCGTCGTTGCACGGCGGCATGAAGCGGCTGGGCCTGTTGAAGCTGTCGAAGACGTTGGCCACCGACTTGCCGCCACCGACCGGCCCCAGCAACGCCTTCACCACCGAGGACGTGTCGGCGACATAGGCCGAGGACACGCGCCCCGACGCCTTGAAATGCCGGAAGCCCTCGAGCGGCGACGTCATGCGCCGCGCCGCGCCAGCAGCACTCGGCGTTCGGCTTGCGGGATGAACGTCACCCGCTTGCAGCAGCGATTGCGGATCAGCCGCAATTCTCGCGACAGCCGCGCCCGCTCGCTGATCAGCTGCGACACGCGCGCCTCTATTTCCGCTACGCGGGTCGCCTCCGCCGTGGTAAGTGATTTGCGCCAGGGCACCGCGTCTTCCGCGTGCCGTGCCGTCGATTTCGATCGCATCGGAAACCTCTCCGCACCCCGACCCTCACCACCGGCATAACCCGGCGCACACGAGGGGGACTTTTCCCTGAATTGAAAACGGTGCGGCGTCCTGCCCGAAAAATTGAGAGGGGGCGGCTTTGGGGGGGCCGGGTCGGCCCTTTTCGGCTGAACTCGAGGCCACCCCGGGGGGTGTCGCACCTTGCCGGCGCCGGCGGCCCGCGTCGCGCCACTGATTTTCAATCAGGTGCGATACGCAACAATCCTCAAGAGTTGTAATGGCTTAGCCAGAACGTGAGACTGCACGTCGTGAGACTGTGGCGCGAGCGGCTTCGTAACCTATTGATTTTGCACGAGCGGCGGCAGCGGCAATCCCTCGCTGTCGTCGGCCGTCTCACCCTCCGCGACCAGGTCGCCGAGCAGCACGACACCGCGCCGGCTCGTCTCGATCTCGAGCGCCTTCGGCTGCTGCTTGTGGACGTAGGGCAGCAGCGCCTGCGCAGCCGCCGACTGGAACTTCAGGACGTCGAGCGGATTGATCAGGATCTTTTCTTCGACCTCGCCGCCACCCGCCAGCACGCGCGTCCTGGAATGCTTGTCCGCTTCGGCCTGCAGTTCCTCGTAGAGTTCCTGCCATGGCCGCGAATACAGCGCCCCGAGCACATCCAGCGGCGCGCGATGCCTCGCCAGGAACAGGCTGATCCATTCCTGCGTGCTGCGATTGATCGCGCCCTTCGGCCGCCCGCCCTGCGGCCCGCTCTTGCCCTTCGGCTCTGCCACCGGCATCGGCGCATCGGCCTCGAACAGGTCATTCTGCACACTGACATCGTCCGCGCGGCCCGCCGCGCCGAGCAGCCGCAGCGCCGTCACCACCCCTGAATTCGCGTCCGCCACCGGTTTCACCCCAGTTTTTAACTGCCGCCGCGTACAGCGCCGGCTGCCGATCGTACCACCGTACCGCCCTGTACCGGCCTCGGTTTCAAGGCTAAACGATTGATCCGCCTCTATTATATGTCTCTCCGGTACGCTGGTGCGAGAGATATAGGTAAAAGTCTCGCGCGCACGCGCCCGCGGTCTTTCTCGCGCGTGCGCGCGCGTATGAGGCCAACCATAGTACCGCAGCACCGTCGTACCGGATGAACCTTTTCATGAGTTGCATCAGAGGCTTAAAGCCGGTACCGCTCCCCCGACCCGCAGTACCGGGGCCGCACCGCGCCCAAATCACGCCCTGAAGCTTTCTCGAATAGGTATAGGTCGGGAGCGACAGGGGGGGACTTTACGAGGGACGGGGCGGGGCAGAGGTCGAGGCGAAAGGTCGGGATCGCGGCGGGCGCAGGCGCGCCCCGCAACACCTTTCCACAGCATTCTTGGCTGATCTGTCGTGCATCGAGCGTCAGACCCTCGCTCGCGACC
>JADFDL010000217.1 GCA_018262875.1 Rhodocyclaceae bacterium
GCATCGATTTCTGCTGAAAGGCATGCTCGATGATGGCCTTGATCGGCGCGAAGCCGGTGCCGCCGGCCAGCAGGACGACCGGCTTGTCGCTGTCCTCGCGCAGGAAAAAATCGCCATGCGGGCCTTCGAGGCGCAAGATATCGCGCTCTTTCATCGCCTGAAAAACATGGGAGGTGAAATGCCCGCCGGACACCTGGCGCACATGCAATTCCAGATAATCGTCGGCCTGCGGCGCGTTCGCGATTGAAAAACTGCGCCGGCGGCCGTCCTTGAGCAGGATGTCGACGTACTGACCAGCGAGAAACTGCAGGCGTTCGCTGGCGGGCAGCTTGAGCTGCAGCAGCATCACATCGGGCGCCAGGCGCGCCAACTTCTCCACGCGACAGGGCAGGGTTTTCACCGGAATGTCTCGCCCTTTGCTCACCTCGCGACACTCGACGACGAGATCGGAAAGCGGCCGCGCGCAACAAAACAAGGCGTAGCCCTTCGCCACTTCATCGGCGGTAAGCGCCCCCTCCGCGTAAAAGCCGCGGTCAACCTGGCCCGACACCACGCGTCCCTTGCAGGCGCCGCAGGCGCCGTTGCGACAGCCGTAGGGCAGGTTGATGCTAGCCTCCAGCGCGGCGCGCAGCAAGGTGTTGCCGGGCTCGACGTCGAATTGGTGGCCGCTCGGCTCAGTGGTGATGCGATGGGGCATGACTGAAGGGATATCCGTTGGCTGGCTGTTAAAATGCGCGGGTGCAACGATTGCTCATCATTGGCTGCGGCGACATCGCGCGGCGCGCCCTCCCCTGGCTGGTCCGGCATTACCGCGTGTATGCCGCAGTTCGCTCCGATGCGCGCCGTCGCGAATTGCGCGCCATGGGGGTCACGCCGCTGCGCGCCGATCTGGACAAGCCGCGCACGCTGAGGCGACTGGCCGGCATCGGCAACCTGATCCTGCATTTCGCGCCGCCGCAGGAAACCGGCCTGCGGGATGTGCGCACGCGCGCACTGCTGGCAGGGCTGTCGACCGGAAAAATTCTACCACGCCGACTCGTCTACATCAGCACCAGCGGGGTCTATGGAGATTGCGGCGGGGCATGGGTTTCGGAAGAGCATCCGGCGCGCCCGCAAACGGCACGGGCGCGCCGCCGGATCGACGCCGAAATGCGGCTCCGCCGTTTCGGCCGTGCCCACCGCGTTGCCGTCTCCATCCTGCGCGCCCCGGGCATTTATTCAGATGACCGCCTGCCGCTGGCGCGCCTCGAGCGCGGCCTGCCGCTGCTGCAGGAGAGCGACGACATTTTCACCAATCACATCCACGCCGACGATCTGGCCGCCATCGCCCGGCGCGCGCTCACGCACGGCAGAACGGGCCGGATTTACAATGCATCGGATGAGTCGGCGCTGAAAATGGGCGAGTATTTCGATCTGCTTGCCGACCGTTTCGGCCTGTCGCGCGCGCCGCGGCTGCCGCGGGAGGAGGTCGAGCAGCGCCTGTCTCCCGCGATGCTGTCCTTCGCGGGGGAGTCGCGCCGGCTGACAAACCGGCGCATCAAGCGCGAACTGGGCGTCAGGCTGAAGTATCCCGATGTCGCTACCGCGCTGGGCGGCCTGCTACCGGAGGAAACCTGAAATGTTATGGGTCAAGTGGCTGCATATCGTCTTCATGGTGACCTGGTTCGCCGGCCTGTTCTATCTGCCGCGGCTGTTCGTCTACCATGCCATGAGCGAAGATGCCCCGAGCCGCGAACGCTTCAAGATCATGGAACGCAAGCTCTACTACGGCATCATGGCGCCGGGCGCCATCCTGACCGTGGTGTTCGGCGTCTGGCTCTGGCTCGGCTATGGGCCGTGGGGCTATTGGATACACGCCAAGTTCGCGCTGGCGCTGATCCTGATTGCCTACCATCTGTATTGCGGCAGGCTGCTCAAGAATTTCGCGCAGGATCGCAATACGAAATCGCATGTCTGGTTCCGCTGGTTCAATGAATTTCCGGTGCTGATCCTGTTCGTCGCCGTCTGGCTCGTTCTCTTCAAGCCTTTCTGATGGAGCACTTCTTCGCCACCTGCCCGCGCGGGCTGGAAGATCAACTGGTCGGGGAATTGATTGCGGCCGGCGCCACGCGAACCCAAGCCGTTGCCGGCGGGGCCGGCTTCGCCGGCGACTGGGAAACCTGCTATCGCGCCAATCTGTGGAGCCGCATTGCCACGCGCATCCTCTGGCGCGTCGCTCACGGTCCCTACAAGCGCGAGGAGGACATCTACCGGCTGGCCCACGACGTGCCCTGGCACGAGCGCTTCGCCGTGCGCCGCACGCTGCGCGTTTACATGACGGCCATCCGCTGTCCGTTGAAGAGCATCGACTTCATCACCCTGCGCATCAAGGACGCGGTGTGCGACCGCTTCCGCGCCGAAACCGGCGAGCGTCCCAGCGTAGACACCGCTGAGCCGAACGTGCGCATCCACGCCTTCCTCAGTGATCGCGAGGCGACGCTGTACCTCGACACCTCGGGCGAGCCGCTCTACAAGCGCGGCTTCAAGTACGCCTCGGTCGAGGCGCCGCTGAAGGAGAACCTCGCCGCCGGCATTCTCCGCCTTGCCGGCTGGGAACCCGGCACGCCGCTGCTCGATCCGATGTGCGGCTCGGGCACCTTCCTGCTGGAGGCGGCCCTGATGGCCCACGACATCGCGCCGGGATTGGCACGCAAGTTCGGTTTTTTTCGTCTGGACAATTTCGATGCGGCACTTTGGCAAAAGCTCCTGGCGGAAGCGGAGGCGCGCAAACGACCTGTCGTACCGCAACCGATCGTCGGCAGCGACATCAGCCAGGACCAGGTCGAACGGGCGCGGCAGAATCTCGCGGCGGCAGGCATGCACGCGTGCGTGCAGCTTGAGTGTGCCGATCTGTTGCAGCGAAACGCGCCGGTGCCGGAAGGCGTGCTGGTTGCCAACCCGCCCTACGGGGTGCGGCTGGAGGAAACGGAATGGCTGGAGGCCTTCTATCCCCGGCTGGGAGACGCGCTCAAGCAGCGCTTCGCCGGCTGGCGCTGCTACTTCATCTCCGCCGATCCCCAGTTGCCAAAGCTGATCGGCCTGAAGGCCTCGAAGCGCACGCCGCTCTTCAATGGCGCGCTGGAATGCCGCTTGCTGGAGTACAAGGTCATTGCCGGCCCGATGCGCCGAACAAAACCTGCGTAGCGGCTAAACGATGTCGAGGTGCTGGATGCCGGCGGACAGGTCGCGATCCTTCGATTCCTTGCCGTGCAGCTTGATGGTCAAACGCAGGTCGTTCACCGAGTCGGCGTTGCGCAACGCATCCTCATAGCTGATCTTGCCGGCCTCGTGGAGATCGAAGAGGGACTGGTCAAAGGTCTGCATGCCCAGTTCGCGCGACTTCTTCATGATCTCCTTGATCTCGTGCACCTCGCCCTTGAAGATGAGGTCGGAAATCAGCGGCGAATTGAGCATGATCTCGAACGCCGCCGCCCGTCCCTTGCCGTCCTTCATCGGGATCAGCCGCTGCGAAACGAAAGCGCGTACGTTGAGCGACAGGTCCATGAGCAGCTGCTGGCGCCGCTCCTCGGGGAAGAAGTTGATGATGCGGTCGAGCGCCTGGTTGGTGCTGTTGGCATGCAGCGTGG
>JADFDL010000218.1 GCA_018262875.1 Rhodocyclaceae bacterium
CGTCCGGATCCTGGCGCAGGGCGGAACGCAGCACGCGCTCGAAACTGAGCTCGATTTTCTCATTGACCTGCACCTGGTTGATGCCGGGCAGGCGGTATTCGACGGGGTCTTCGACGGTGATGATCTTCTTTTCTGTCGTGTTGATCTCGGCCAGGGCAGCATACAGGGTGGTGGTCTTGCCGCTGCCGGTGGGGCCGGTTACCAGCACCATGCCGCTGGAGCGATGAATCGTCTCGCGCAGCCGCTCCAGGATTCCCGACGGCATGCCCAGATGCTCCAGGCGCAGCATGCCGGCGCCCTGGTTGAGCAGGCGCATCACCACCGATTCGCCGTGCTGCGTCGGCATGGTCGAGATGCGGACATCGATGGCGGCGCTTTTCACCTTCACATTGAAACGTCCGTCCTGCGGCAGGCGCTTCTCGGAAATGTCGAGGCCGGACATCAGCTTCAGGCGCAGCACCAGGGCCGAGGCGATCTTCATGTCGGCCTCGGTCTGCACGTGCATGACGCCGTCGATGCGAAAGCGGATCACCAGAGAGCGCTCCTGCGGCTCGATGTGGATGTCGGAGGCGCGCACCTGGGTGGCTGCCTCGAACACCGACTGCAACAGCTTGACGACCGGGGCTTCTTCCAGCCCCGGCGTGAGCGCCAGCGCGCCGAGATCGACTGTGCCCTCGCCGAGATCGGCGGTCAGTTCTTTCGCAAGGCCGGAGATTTCCTCGGTGCGCTGATAGACGCGATCGACGGTTTCGAGCAACTGGCTTTCCGTGACAACGGCGATGTCGATGTCGCGCTTGAGAATGCGCGCCACTTCATCGTAGGCGAACAGATCGGTCGGGTCGGCGAAACCGACGCGGACGGCGTTGTCCCGCTCCTCCAGCGCCAGCGCGCGAAAGCGGCGCGCCTGGGCTTCCGGCAGCAGGCGCACGGTGGCCGGCTTGATGTTGAAGTACTTGAGATTGATGTAGGGTGCGTTGATCTGCTTGGCGATCGCTTCGGAAATCTGTTCTTCCGTGACGAAGCCCTTGTCGACGAAAACCCGTCCCAGCTTGCGGCCGGTTTTTTTCTGTTCTTCGAGCGCTGCCAGCAGTTGCTCCTGGCTGAGCAGGTTCTGCTGAACGAGGATTTCGCCTAAACGAAATTTTTCAGGACGGGCCATAAGCTTCCGGGAAAGTTAAACTTGTTTATGCAAAAAACCACGTAACATCCCTGATTATCCGCAAAATTACCCCTATTCAGGAAGGGTTTCAAGTGTTTCATGTGGTTCTTTACCAGCCGGAAATCCCCGGCAATGCCGGAAACGTCATCCGCCTTGCAGCCAATACCGGCACGAAACTGCATTTGGTGAAGCCGCTCAGCTTCGATCTGCAGGATCGGCATCTGGCCCGCGCCGGCCTGGATTACCACGATCTGGCCGAGGTGGCGGTGCATGAGAACTGGGAGGCGTGCCTGGCTGCGCTCAAGGACAAGCGGCTGTTCTTCGTCAGCACCCGCGGCAGCACGCGCCATGACACGCCGCGCTACCAGGCCGGAGATGCCTTCGTCTTCGGTCCGGAAACGCGCGGCCTGCCGCCGGAGATGCTGGAGCGCGCGCCGACTGAGCGGCGCATCCGCCTGCCCATGGTGAAAGGCAATCGCAGCCTGAACCTGTCGAATACCGTGGCGGTACTGGTGTTCGAGGCCTGGCGGCAGAATGGCTTCCCCGGCGGGGAATAGGAAAAATCAGGAATTTTCCAGCTTGGGATCGCGGCCGAGCAGTTGCTCCACGGCGGCGCTGGCCGGCACGCCGTCATGCAGGACGCCTTTCACCGCCTGGGTGATCGGCATGTCGATGCCGAGCCGCTGCGCCAGGGCGGCGACCTCGCGGGCGCTGGAGACGCCCTCGGCGGTATGGCCCAGGTCTTTCAGGATATGTTCCAGCGCCTGTCCTTGCGCCAGCGCCAGGCCGACACGGCGGTTGCGCGAGAGGTCGCCGGTGCAGGTGAGGATGAGGTCGCCCATGCCGGCCAGCCCCATGAAGGTTTCGCGCTTGCCGCCCAGCGCCAGGCCGAGGCGGGTGATTTCCGCCAGGCCGCGCGTGATCAGCGCGGCGCGGGCATTCAGGCCGAAGCCCATGCCGTCGGAAATGCCGGCGGCGATGGCCATGACGTTCTTCACGGCGCCGCCGACTTCCGCGCCGACCACGTCATGGCTGGCATAGACGCGCAGGCGGGAGTTGTGCAGCGCCTGGGCCGCGGTTTCGGCAAAGGCGCCGGCGGCGGCGGCCAGGGTGATCGCGGTGGGCAGGCCTTTCGCCACTTCCTCGGCGAAGCTGGGGCCGGTCAGCGCGCCGCAGGGCACGCCTTCGCCGAGCTCTTCGGCGACGATCTGGTGCGGCAGCATCTGGCTGCCGGCTTCGAGTCCCTTGCACACCCAGATGACCGGGGTCGCCGGCGCAATCGCACGCAAAAGGTGCAGGGTCTCGCGCAGGCCGGCCAGCGGCGTGGCGATGACGTTGAGCTCGGCGGTACCGGACGCCGCGGCAAAGCCGGCTTCGATGCGCAGCGCTTCGGGAAGGGGGCAGCCCGGCAGGTAGCGGACGTTCTCGCGCGTCGCACGCATGGCCTTGGCCTGCGCGGCATCCCGCGCCCACAGGGTGACTTCATGGCGGCGGGCGAAGGCGATGGCCAGCGCCGTTCCCCACGCGCCGGCGCCGAGGACGGCGATCTTCATGTTGGGGTCAGAGTCCCCAGACCTGATTGCTGCGCACGAAGCCGGACGGGCCGTCGCGGTGGCGCACTTTCGCCCAGCCGAGCGGTCCGGCTTCGACGAATTCCAGGAGGACGTCCTTGTCGGCCTCGAACACCAGCGGGGCGCCGGCTTCGGCCTGGGCGCGCACTTCGGCGCTCTTCGCCGTGACGATGACCGTGCGTTTTTCGGCGAGGGCTTTTTTCTCGATCCAGGCCAAGTCGCCCGTGGCATCGCGCACCTTGATCCATTCGCCCAGGCTCACCACCACCTCAACCGGCGTGCCGCTGGCGATGATGTAAAGCGGCTTCGCCTTCTGCGATGGCGCATCGAACATCACCGCGGCCGCCTCGGCCACCGAACGGTACTCCAGCGCTGCGGCAGGCGCAGCGACAAAAGTCAGTCCCAGCAGGACGGCGGCTGTCAGGCGCATCACTGGATCGGGATTTCGCCGGAAGGCTGCTGAGCCTGCGGCTCCAGGCGCTGGCGGTAGAGCGCCTCGAAGTTCACCGGCGCCAGCAGCACCGGCTGGAAGCCGGCCCGGTTGATGATGTCGGAAACGGTCTCGCGCGCATACGGGAAAAGGATGTTCGGGCAGGCGATGGCCATCACCGGCTCCAGTTCCTCGTCCGGCACGTTGCGGATCTGGAAGATGCCGGCCTGCGCCGCCTCGACGAGAAACTGGGTCTTCTCGCCCTGCCGGGCGGTGACGGTGACGGTCAGCACCACCTCGAAGACACCGTCGCCCAGGCCGTTCGCCTCGGATTGCAGGCCGACCTCGACGGCAGGCTGCTCGCGATCGAGGAAAATCTGCGGGGCATTGGGGACTTCGAGGGAGAGATCCTTGACGTAGATCTTTTCGATGGAAAAAAC
>JADFDL010000021.1 GCA_018262875.1 Rhodocyclaceae bacterium
CGAGCGATAGCACCAATCGAGGGATAGCGGATGGCGATCACCACTAACAGCGAGCTGAACACGGCGGTCGCCAACTGGCTGTCTCGCTCGGACCTCACCTCGCGGATTCCCGAGTTCATCGCGCTGTTCGAGGCCAAGTTCAACCGCGACATGCGCGTGCCGCAGCAGGAGAGGCGCAACGAGTCGTTCAGCGTCAATGCCGAATATGTGAGCGTCCCGACCGACTTCCTCGAGTTGCGGGCGATGTTCATTACCAGCTCGGGGACGCGGTATCCGATCAACCAGATGCCGCCGTCGCAGGAGTCGGAGTTTTACAGCTCGGGGACGGGTGTCCCGCGGTTCGTGTCGGTGAGCGGGCACACGACGGCCGACGGGACGATGGCATTCCGCTTCGCCCCGCCGCCCGATGGGACTTACACGGCGACGATTGTCTATTACGCCAAGCTGCCCGCGCTCAACTCGACGACGCAGACGACGAATTGGCTGTTGACGAGCCATCCCGATGCGTACCTGTACGGGTCGCTGCTGGAGGCGTCGATTTTCATTGGCGACGACCCGCGTATCCCGATGTGGAAAGCCGCCTATGACATGGCGATGGGCAGTTTGAACAGGTCTGCCAGCCGGTCCCGGTGGAGTTCTACCGGCCTTGCCGTGAGGCCGATGTAATGAAGTTCGTTCCGCTGAACTACCAGCCCGACTTCGATTGCGGCTGGGAGCAGTCGCCGGGCGCGCTGCTGGATTGCGGGAACATGATTCCCCGGCGGCGGCGCTCGTATGCGACTTGGACGGCGCACGTAGATAACGGGAAGATCGCCGACTATACGCGCACGACGTACCCGGTAACGGCGGGCATCGTCCGCCTGCCGAACAACACGGTTCGATGGTTTGCTTTCGAGAGGCAGGCCATCTACGAATTGACGAGCACGAGCGCCGCGACTGATCGCAGCAAGGGCGGCGGATACTCGGCGTCCACCGTGACGTGGACGTGGACGATGTTCGGCGATACCTGCATCGCCGTGAACAAGTACGACAACCCGCAGTCGTCGGCGTCGGGCGCGTTCGCGGACTTGGCCGGGTCGCCGCCAAAAGCACAGTTTGTGGTGTCGCAGTTGGGCTTCGTGATGCTGCTCAATTACAACGATGGCACAGACACGCCGGACGGTTGGTGGTGTTCGCAGCTTGAGAACCCGACCGGCTCGTGGACGCCCAGCAACTCGACGCAGGCGGCGAACGGGCGCCTGTACGACACGCCCGGCCCGATCACGGCGGCATGTGCGCTGCGAGATTCGATTGTCGTGTTCAAGGCCGACAGCATCTACGTCGGCGACTACATCGGCGACACGACGAACGGGATCATTTGGGGCTGGCGGCTGATCTCCGACAAGATCGGCTGTAGCGCGCCGCATGGCGTGGCCCTGCTGAACGACAAGCTCTATTTCGTGCATCGGTCGAACGTGTACGAGTTCGACGGCGCGGCTGCGCGTCCGATTGGGATGCCGGTCATCAATACGCTGGTCAATGACTTGATGATCTCTAGCTCATCGCTCACCCGTATGTATGCGGTTGTCGATCAGCGCGAAGGCTTGGTGTTATGGTTCTACTCGTCAAGTGGCAGTAACGACGTGATTGATTACGCCCTTGCCTACAACGTCTATACGGGGCAGTTCGGGACCGTCACAAACGCGGCGGTCAAATCGACCGGCACGGAGGGGACGGACTACTTCGCCACTTGCGCCGTCAAGACGACGCAGGCCGATCTGGTGACGTTCTTGAGCAGCACCGGCGACCCGTCAACGATTGTGCTGATGGGCAAGCCGAACACGACCAAGACCGCCGCATGGCTGGGCGCGTATCCGGGTGCGGCGAACGAGTATGTTGTCGCCGGCGGGTCCGCATTCATCGATACCGGCCCCATCGGCAACGGTGACGACGGTCTGCGGATGGATCGCATCAAGCCGCGCTGGTATCGGTACGTTGCGGCCGATCAGGCGGCTACCCCACAGGGAACGCTGTACGGCACCAAGCTTGAGTCGCAGCTAATCCTCGGCAGCGGCATTTCGAACTCGGTCGGGGCCACATGGAACAGCACCGAGCTATCGCTCGATGGTGTGATTCAGGACCGCTACCTCAAGGCGACGATCAACATCAGCGGCCCCGCTGAAATCGCCGGGCTGTACCTGAACGCGAAGCTGTCGGCGAGGCTGTAAATGGCGCTTCGCGGCATTCCGCGGTTGGCGAGCCTGCCGACCGCAATAGGCAATTGGGCCGAACAACTCGACAAGGCCGCGCCCGGCGTCTTGCCGTGGCTGCAGGACTTCTTCGCGTCTGTTTTCCGCGAGTTCAAAGACCTCCGCAGCAGGGTCGGCGCATTGGAGTCAGTGAGCGTGGCGACGACGAATACGACGACCTACACCAGCACCGGCGCGTTCACGCACACCTGGAGCGCGAACGCCGTCGGCGCGTACGTGCGGATTCAGGCGGCGGGCGGCAGCGGTGGCGCGAGATCCTCCGGTGCGACCGGCGGAGGCGGAGGCGGTGGTGCGGGGTCATACGCCGAGGCATACGTCTATCGCAGCCCATCGACGACTACGACATCGGGTAGCGTCGGGACCGGAGGCACGGCCGCTACGAATGCCAACGGTAACGCTGGCGGTAATTCGACGTTCGGCAACCTCACCGCTTACGGCGGCGCGGGCGGCCTCGGCGGCTTTGGTAGTGGTACTGGCGGCGTTGGCGGCGCTCCTACCGGCTTTACTGCGCCAACAGGCGGGGCTAGCGGTGCAACCGGCTCGGCGGGTGGTAACTCCACTGTCATCGGCGTTTTCTCGTCAACGGGCGCGGCCGGCGGCGGTGGTGGTACGGCGAACGCCGGCGGGACGGGCGGCATCAGCTCGTCGGGCGTCATCGGCGGGACGGGCGGCACCGGCGACGGCACGCAGGGCGGCGGTGGTGGCGGGGGCGCGTCCTACTTCGGCACCGGCGGCGTCGGCGGCAATGGCTCTACAACGTCGGGGCAGAGCACCGGTAACGCTCCTGCGGCCGGGAACTACGGCGCTGGCGGCGGTGGTGCGGGCGAGAACAGCGCGGCTAATCCGACTTCTGGTGCGGGCGTTGACGGGATTGTGATTGTCGTAGAGGTGCTGGCGTAGTGCTAGTCCCCGTCGATGCGCGCTACCTGCGTAGCGTATGGGATTACGTCGAGCGAGGCCTGTTGGCCATCATCGACAAGACGCGGGACGATTGGATACCGGCCGATGTGTACGCCGAGATTCGTGGCGGCGTCTCGCGGCTGTTCATGATGGAGTACGGCGGCGAGCGTAGAGGCTTCGTCGTCGTCCAACTGTGGCCGCAGTATCACGCCGGCCCGCGGCTGTTCATTCGCGCGTTGTGGAGCGAGCCGGGCGCGCTCGTGGCCCATCGCGCGGACGTTTACGAGGACTTGGACGAGCTGGCGCGCAGCAATGGCGCGACGGCCATGCGACAACTTTCGCCGCGTCGCTGGGACGCGGACGGGTGGACGCTCAAGCAATACATCTACGAGCGGGAAGTGGAGGCGACATGAGCGGTGGCGGCGGCGAAACGAATACGGTGAGCGAGTTCAAGCCTCCCGAGTACACGCAGCAGACGTGGGAGGACTATCTCAACGGCGTCACCAATCTTGCGGACCGGGAGATGCCGCGCTATCAGGGGCAGGTTGTCGCCCCGATGACGCGGCAACACATGATCGGTCAGCAGCAGTTGATGAATCTCGCGCTGAACGGCACGGCGAGCGGCAACGCAGCGAACTCGATGCTCTACAACACGCTGCAAGGGGCCTTCGACGACCCGTACGCTACGACCATGAACCCGTACGCGGGCATGAACCCGTATATGTCCAATGTCATCGACGCGAGCAACCAAAAGATTGTCGATGCCTACAAGACGGGCACGGCGGCGCAGCTTGACCGCGCGCACGCGCTGTCGCGGACGATGGGCAGCTCGGGGCAGCAAGAGGCCCAACAGCGAAATGAGCAGGCGCTTGCCGAGGGGCTGGCCGCGAACACGCAAGGGCTTCTGTCGCAGCAGTACAACGCTAACGCCGGCCTTGCGGAAAACCAACTGAACCGCGCCTCCGGCGCGGTGCAGGCCGAGCGCAATCGGCAGATGCAGGCGGCGGGGCTGGGCGGACAGCAGCAGGGCCTCGATCTGCAGGCGATCCAAGCGCTGATGGCGGGCGGCGACGCGCAGCGGAACTACCAGCAAGACCTGCTCAACGCGAGCGCGCAGGACTTCCAAAACTGGCTGCAAGGTCCGTACGCGCAATTCGACGTTCTCGGCTCGGCGCTCACGCGCGCGTCTGGCGGTGCGGGCACTACGTCGCAGCAGATTTTGGGCGGCATGAACCCGCTGCAAAGCGCGCTCGGGCTTGGGCTTCTTGGTGCCGGTATGTACGGCGGGGGGATGTTCGGATGACCGGCGCAGAGGTAGCACTTGCCGCTGCTGTTGCCCCCGAAGTGATCGGGGCGACGGCTGCGGGGACGGCGGCGGCGGCCGGCACCGGGGCCGCTCTCGGCGGCATGACGGCGGCTGGGCTTGGCTCCGCAGGGCTTGCTGCGGGCGAGATGGCCGGGCTTGGTGCTGCCGGCATGGGTGGCGGTACGGCCGCGCTGTTCGGCGCTGGGGCGCCTGCTCTCGCGTCGTCGATGATGCCGGCTACCGCTGCGGCGGCTCCCGTCGCCGGTATGGGCGGCGGTACTGCGGCCCTGTTCGGCGCGGGTACGTCGGGGGCCTCGCCGCTCGCCATCGACATGGCGACGATGGGGCCGGCCGCGACGAGCTCGGGCTTTCCGTGGGCGAAGATGGCAACGCAGATGGGCAAGGGTATGTTGCAACAAGATCAGCAGCAGCCCCCGCCCCCGGCGCAGCGCCCGCCGCAAGCTGGCGCGCCGCAGTCGAACGCGGAAATCCTGAAGCGGCTCCAGATGATGCAGGGGCCGCGCTCTAACTTCGGCGGCTTGCTCGCGCAGGCGATGGGGAGATAGCTATGGGCGGATCAGCAGGCGCAATGCCGAAGGGCGACAACCCCGGCAACACGACGGACCCCTACGGGAACCCGACCGGCGCATTCGCGCCTCCGGGTTCGGTGCCGCGCGCGAACGTGCCGTCGTCGTTCTACAACGCGAGCGGTCCCTACACGGGGCCGACCTACGCCTATACGCCACAGTCGGGATATACCTCGCTCGCCGATCAACTGAGCAAGGCTTTCTCGCTCTCGCCGACCTCGCTCGCCACGCCGCGCACCAGCCTTCTCCCGATGTATGCCACCCCGTGGGCGGCGCTCTATGGCGGCCCGTCTGATCCCACGTTCGCGCAACTGTGGGGGCAAGACCCCTCGCTGGGGACGGCCCCGCCTCCGGGGACGCCGGCGTTTATCGGACAGGGCGGAGGCATCAATCAGCCTCCGTCAAATCCCAATCCCCCGCCCGGCCCCGCTGCGCCCCCGCCCCCGCCCCCTCCCGGCACGCATGTCCCCGGAACTACGTATCCCGGCGGCGGGACCGGCGGTGGTGGAGGTGGAGGTGGAGGTGGAGGCGGTGGAGGTGGGGGTGGCGGAGGCGGAGGCGGTGGAACGCCTACGACCAAGATGTTCGGCGGCAACCACACCGGCGGGTTCGCGCAGTGGCTGGCCGACCCGACGGGCTATCAGGCGAGCATCAACGGAGGCGAGTACACGAACACCACGCCCACTGGTGACGCGCCGGGCGGGCTGCTCAACGCCATGCGCGCGGCGGGCCTCAACGGCGGCGCCGGAAGCCTCCTGATGGCCTCGGGGCTGAACTCGTCGAATCTGCGCTTGGGCAACGGCCCGATGAGCTACGAGCAGCAGATTCAGGGACTCAAGCAGGGCCTGAACAACCGCGACCTTGCCGGCGTCAACTGGGGGGGCGGCAAGTGGATGCGCAACGGCAGTCCCTATGTCTCGCCGGGCAACAGGTTCAGCGGATGGGTTGGTACGCCGGGCGGTAGAAAGCGGGGGTAGACACGATGCCGACGTTCGACGAATACCTTGCAATGCTCCAGCCGAACCAGGAGCAGGCGCGCAAACAGGCCATGTGGCAGGCGCTATCCGGCCTCGGCGCGGGCCTGCTCGGCGGGCGCAACTGGCAACAGGGGCTGTCCCGCGGCGGGCTGCTGGCCTATGACGCCATGCAAGGCTCGCAGGACCGCGCGGCGCAGGATGCGATGGTCGCGCTCAAGCAGCGCATGATGGCGCAGGAACTCGCGGACAAGGACTCGGCGAAGGAACAGGCGGCGAAGGATCAACAGCAGCTCGGGTCGATCTTCTCGGGTGGGCCGAACCTCGCCGCGATGGGGCCGGGCGGGCCTACGCCGGCCAATGCCGCGGCCGTTAAGCCGCCTAGCCAAGTGGAGCAATACCGCAAGGCGGCGGCGTTCTACGCTGCGCGCGGGAACGTCGAGGGCGCGAAGAAGCTCGCCGACATTGCCGACGCCATCGAGGGGACGTACTCCACCAGCCCGCAGGTATCCATCGGCCCTGACGGCAAGCCGGTGTATGCCCAGTTCAGCAACAAGGGCGGATACCGCGCGGCCGAGGGTATTGCCCCTCCGCCCGACATGACGCTCGTGGACACCGGCGGCGCCAAGACGTTCGTGGACAAGCTCACGACCAAGCCCGGAACGTCGTTCGCCATGACGATGGACCCGGCGCAGAAGGACGCGAGCGCGCGCGGATGGGCGGGGCTGGGGCTGGAGCGCGAGAAGTTCGGGTATCAGCAGGGCAAGGATGCGGCCGACCGTCAGGCCGCCTCCGTGACCGGCGGCAAGCCGTCCGATGCTCAGTTGCTGTCGCGCGGCTTCCTAGAGCGGATGCAGGCGTCGAACGAAATCATCGGCAAGCTGGAGGATAGCGGCTATACGCCCGGCGTCGGCGAGGGGATCGCGCAGGGCGTCGGCGAACTCCCGGTGGTCGGCGGCGCGCTCGGTCCTATTGCGAGGGGCGTCGGCGCTGTGGTGACGCCGCAGCAGCCGCTCTACCGGCAAGCCCAAATGGACTGGGTGCGCGCGAAGTTGCGGAAGGAATCCGGCGCAGTCATCGGCCCGAAGGAAATGGAGGACGAAATCAAGACTTACTTCCCGCAGCCGGGAGACTCGAAGGCCGTCATCAAGCAAAAAGCCGAGTCGCGCCGCGCGGCGGAGCGTGCCATGTCGATCAGCGCTGGCCTGACGAACTACACCGGCAAGGCCGACGCGCAAAAGAGCGGCGGCGGGTGGTCTATCACCGAGGTCAAGTAAATGCCGACCTTTGACGTTACGTCGCCGGACGGGCGCAAGTTCCGCGTCAATGCGCCCGAGGGGGCGACGCAGGATCAGATCATCGCCTATGCACAGGCCAACATGCCGGCCGCGCCCAAGAGCGACCCCGACGTATCCGGCCCGGTCCAGGCGTTCGACATTGCCGCCGGTCATGCGCTTGACCGCGCCGCGTCCGGCCTGCGCGAGCTTGTCCCCGCGCCCATTCGTTCGGCCATCGACAAGACGGGCGAATTTCTCGGCATGGCCCCGCCTCCGACCATCGACCCGCAGCAACTTGCCAACAACGAGGCCGAGTTTGCGAAGGTAGAGAAGGCGTATCCGACGGCCGCCTTCCTCGGCGGCGTCGCCCCCTCTGCCGCGACCGTCAACCCGGTCGGCATGGCGGTAATGGCAGGCATGGATCCCGGCACGATGGGCGAGCGCGCGGGCCGCGCCGCCCTGTCCTATGGGGCCGGCAAAGCTGGTCAGTTCGTGGGCGGCAAGATCGCCGACGCGCTCACCAGCAGGGCGGCCGGCAAGAGCGCCGGGCTGGCCTCTGAGAAGGCGCAGAACGCCGTGCGCGATGCCACGCTACGCGAGGCGCAGGCGGCCGGCTATGTGATCCCGCCGACGCAGGCGGCCCCTACGTCGCCGGGGATCGTCAATCGCGTCCTTGAGGGCATCTCGGGCAAGATTCAGACCGGGCAGGCTGCGGCCATCAAGAATCAGGAAGTGACTACCAAGCTGGCGAAGCAGGCGCTTTCGCTGCCCGAGGATGTGCCGCTTACGCGCGAGGCCATCGGCACCGTCCGATCGGCTGCCGGGCAGGTCTACCAAGCGGTCAAGAACTTCGGCGTCGTCTCGGCTGACGACGATTTGCGCGCGGCCATGAACGGAGTCGCCGGCGAATACAAGGCGCTCATTAACGAGTTTCCGAGCCAGAAGAACGCCGCCGTCGATGCGTTGCTGTCCGATCTCAACCGCGACCAGTTCAGCAGTTCGACTATCGTGGAACTGGTCAAGCGCCTGCGTCACGACGGGTTCAAGAACATCACCAATATGGACCCGGAAAAGGTCGCGCTCGGCCGCGTTCAGGTTGGGGCGCAGAACGCGCTAGAGGATTTGCTGGAGCGCCGTCTTGCGCAGGCCGGCGACGAGGGCGCGCTGGAAGTGTTCCGCCGCGCCCGTCAGCTAATCGCCAAGTCCTACACCGTCGAGAAGGCGCTGGAGGAATCCACCGGCAAGGTGGTCGCGTCGAAGATCGGGCGCGAGTTCATGAAGGGCCGCCCGCTGACCGGCGAACTGGCGACCATTGGCAAGACGGCCGAAGCCTTCCCGAAGGCCGTCCAGAACGTCAATTCCAGTATGCCGGGGCTGTCGCCGCTGGATGCCATGTTTGGCACAGGGGCCGCCGTTGCGTCGGGCAACCCGCTGACCGCCGCCCTCCCGCTCGCTCGCCCGCTAATCCGTTCCGGCCTGCTGTCGTCGCCGTATCAAAAGGCTATGGTGAAGTCGCCGAGCTACGCCATGCCGCTGGCAGAGCGCCTGCTGGCTAGTGCGGGCGAGAACCCCGAAGCGATGCGGCGTATTGGAGGACTGCTCGGACTTGGCGGCCTATCAGCCTACCGATAAGGTAGCTGCGATAAGGCGAGGGGCCGAACAGGTATTTCTCGGCGCGAGGGAAAAGGCGACGAATCGCCCATAAGCAAACAGCCAAGACCGACGCCCAAAAGACCGGGGCGATTAGGTTGGCCGTCAACCGCGCAAAGTCTTGTGTATCCGTAAGCCCGCCCAGTGCGGGCTTTTTGTTGCCCGCCACCGTGGTTTCTACGCCTTCATGGAGCCGCCGTCAAATGGACTTGCAGAGCCTCATTAACACCGCGCTGGGGCTTGCTGGCGCGACCCTGGGGTGGGTTGCTCGCACACTCTACGCGGCGATCCGGCAACTGGAAACCGATCTATCCGCGCACAAGGTCGAGGCCGCCAAGACATACGCGACAAAGGGCGATTTGGGCAACATCGACGACAAGCTCACGCGCATCAACGACAAGCTAGACAGACTCATCGAGCGGAAGTAATGTGCCCGTCGGAATCGCTGCTGCACTTCCTGAAGGCGTGGGAGGGGCTGCCCGGCGGCAGGCCCGCGCTCGAAGCCTACGACGACGGCGGCGGCGTGTGGACGATTGGATACGGCCACACTCATGGCGTGAAGCCCGGCGACGTTTGCAGCGCCGAGAGGGCGAACGATTGGCTAGAGGCCGAGGTTGATGAGTGCTGGCACGCCATTGACCACGGCATTGCGGTAACGCTCGCGCAGCACGAGATGGATGCGCTGACCTCGCTGGCCTACAACATCGGCGTAGGCGCGTTCCTGACCTCTACTCTCCTGCGGCGACTGAACTCCGGCGATTTCGGATCGGCCGCAGAGGAATTCCCCCGCTGGTGCCGCGACAACGGCCGGATAGTCCCCGGCCTCGTCAAGCGTCGCGCTGCCGAGCGCCAGATGTTCACCGATGCGGACTACACCAACACCCCATGACCGAGCCGCGCAAGCGTTGCAAGTGCGTTGATACCGAGCTGGTGAAGCTTCCCGAATTGCCCGGCGTGCTGGTCTGCGCCAATTGCGGCGGATGGTTCTCGGCGCGCATTCACTACGTCGAGGACTTGGACAAGTTCAATAAGCACTTCTCGATGGACGCCGCCGCCGGAGAGGGAATGAAATGACTACCATCGTCGCCACGCGGCACATGATGGCGGCGGATTCAAAGACGGTCATGTTTCGTGGACAGACTGAAATTGTGAACGCCGCATGAGCTTCCTGCGCGACATTCTCACGGCCGACCGCGACAGCCGGGTCTATGACCTGGTGCGCGTGGGGACGGCGGCGGCGCTCGTCGTCGGCATGGGGCTAACCGTCTACGCCGTCGTCTGGCGCGGCGAGACGTTCGACTTGACGGCGTTCGGGACGGGGATCGGCCTGATTCTCGCGGCCGGTGGCGGGGCCATGTGGGCGCGCAAAGACCGCGAATCCGACTAATGGCCTTCCTACTCCCCCTCCTGCTGCGCGCCCTGCCGTTCCTCGCCGCCGCCGCTCTCGCGTGGTATGGCTGGCATCGCGTGGACAATTGGTGTAACAGCGCGTGCGTCGAGCAACGTACCCAACTTGGGAACGCTCGTACCCAAATTGGGATTGCTCAGGCGCGAGCGACGGCGCTGGCGCTCCTGTGGGCCGAGGCGATCAACCGCGTGGAGGTTCGCTATGTGGAGGTGGTTCGGGCTAGAACGGATGCAGTGGCGGGAGTTCGTGATCGGGCGGGACGCATTCGATCTGATACTGATCGCGCTCATCTTGTCGTTTCTGCTGCTGCTCTCGGCGTGCTCAACGACGCCGCCAATCTCGCCAACGATACCGCCCCTGCCGCCGGAGATAGCGGCCCCGGCCAAGCCGTTTCCGACCCCGCCGGGCCTGCCGAAACAACCCTAACCGACTGGCTGGAGTTCGCCATCAACGCGGCCGAAGCCTACCGCGATGCCGAGGATAAGCATCTGGCCTGCGTCGCAGCCTACGAGGCAATCAGGAATGGACAGACTGAAGCAGCACATTCAAGCGGCCCTTGACTGGGCCAATGAACACCGCAAGGCGACGGCGGTAATCGTCGCGTTCATCGTCGGGCTAGTGCTCGGCAAACTGATCTAGGAGAACAGGCATGGCGCAAGGCGACGGCAAGAAGCTGAAGGCTGAATTTGGCGGGCGTCCCCAGTGGGATCCTACCGACGCGGAAAAGGAACTGTTCGACGCGATGACTCCGGCCGAGCTGTTCAAGGTGAGCACGCACGGCGGGCGCGACCTCGCCAAGCTGCGGCGCTGGTACCTGAACAAGAACGGCGGGGACGTTTACGACTTCTACCGCGCCCTTCAGTCGTGGCAGGTGGGGCAGTAGCGCGCAGCGGCTTGGGGGAGGGTTAGGAGCATCGTCAGTCGGCGAGCGCGCGGATCGCGGCGTCGATTTCGGCGTCGTTCACTTGGCGGCCTCCCTGTCGAGTGCGGCGAGCACGGCGTCGGCCTGCGAAATCGCGCGTTCCGCGTACCACGTTTCCGACGCTGAGGTTTGTCCCATCAGACCCGTCAGCGCCGCGCAGATCAACTTCTCGCGCAACGCACGGCGCTCGTTCGCGCGGATATCCTCCCGCCGCCAACGCTCGGCGGCAAGCTCGGCCTCCAGCTCGGCGATGCGGGCGGCGGGAACGTAGCGGTTCCATCCGGGCAAGTTCACGTATGAAAGCGTGCAAAGGTAGCCATCGCCGCTTGCCGACGGAACAATCCACGCGTCCGGCATCTTGTCGCTCATGGCTCTAGCTTCTCCAGTGTTCGCGCGAGCAATTGCAGCTCGTCCACCTTGTACCGCGCATAAAACCCCTTGCGCCCGAGGCCGTGGATGCCGCTGGCCCCCAAGTGGTGCTCGTAGCAGACCGGAATCGTCAGCATGTCATCCGCCCTCTGCGCCGCGCCCTGTCCCTCGCGGATGTGGTGCACCTGGACGCCGTACACATGCGGCCGGCCCATGTGCTCACAGACGCAGCAGGGTAGGCCCGCGACGCGCTCCATGTGGCGACTGCCCGCGGCGCTCATTAGTGGCTCTCTTGCATGTTTTTTAGGCCGTCATGCTCGGCCTACCTAAAAGGCAGGTCGGAGTCCGGCGCGTCGCCCGGCTCGTCCTTCGCGCGGCGCGTCGTCGGCGCTTCCTCCTTCGGCTTGAACGACAGCGACAGCCATTTGCCGTTCTCGCCGGCCTTGATCCATCCGCTGATCCAGTATTCGACGCCGTCGATGGTCGCCTTGCCCTTATAGTCGGCGTGATTCGGTTGCTCCTTCCGCTCGTTGCGTGAGAGGCTGCCGCTGTTGTCGTAGGTCTTTGCCATGCTGTCTCCTGTCTAGGCCACTTCCATGTCGAGGTAGACGCCGCGCTCCGCAGCGTCGGCCTCTACCTTCGTTACGTACTCGCCGAACTCCGTAGACTCAAGCTGCGCCGTCGAGCGCGGGATCGTCAGCACCTTCCCATTGGGCAGCGCAACGTCATCGCAGCCGAGAAAGCGCGACTTGTAGTAGATGTGCATTTGGTCCGCGCTATACGTTTTCCCGCCCGGCCTGAGCTTCGCCGCGATGGTGTGCAGCAGCAGCCAATAGCGGGCATTGGCCGGGTTGCTGCGCCGCTCGCGCCGGCCACAGGTGGGGCAACGCTTCGCGGTCACGCTTGGCTCGCCAGCGCGGCCTGCGGCTTGCCGCGCTTGATCGCGGAGCGCACATCAGACGGGAGCAAGGCCCACAGCGCCATCTTCTGCTCGGCGTCGAAGTGGCGGGACTCCACGTAGTCATAGACGTTCGTTCCGGCCGCGTGCAGCTTCTTGATCTCGGTAGCCTCGGAGCGGAGGTAGTCTTGTTCTTCCTCCGTCATCATGTTGAGCGCCTCGCGGTTAACGTCTGCCCCATTCATCGCGCCGGGAAGCACCTGTTTCGCGGTCGGGCGGGCGGCGGCGGCGGCGTTGCCGTCGTCGTCCTCGGGGGCCACGCCGACGGCGGCGGCGAGCGCGTACCGGCGGGCGTAGGTGATCGCCGACCCGTACCCCTGCGCGTCGGCCTTCATAACCGGCACCAGCAGCTCGCCCTCGATCCATTCGCCCGACGAGTGCAGCAGGCGCGTTTCGACAATCACGACATCTTCGGGCCTCGCCCGCGTCATCTGGACGACGGCGATCCCGTTGCTCGTCAGCGCGTCCCGGCACGCTTCCCAAATGCTGGCGAGGTCGGCGTACTTGCTGCGGAAATGCGGGTTGGTCGAGTCCTTCTTGGCCCCGGCCATCGTCGCCTGTGCCTTCGCCAGCGCGGTCGCCAGTTCCTTGATGCTATCGCTCGTTTTCACGTTCGGCCCTCATGTCGTAGACGGTGCCATCGCCGACGGCGCGGATGAGGCTCGCCAGCGTGTCGATATCGCGCTGGCTCTGCGTCGCCGCCCACGCCTCGAACTCGCGGTCGATCCGCGCATCGTTCTCGGCGCACCATTGCTCGTATTCGTTCTCCCATTGCTGCCGGTCGTCGCGCTCGGTATCCATTACGCCTCCACCGTGTAAGTAGCCCACCGCTTGACCCCCTGCCGCCGTACCTTCCCGGCCCGGTGCAACTTGGTGAGCGCGCGCGTCAGGTGCCTCGGCGACATGCCGGTATAGGCCGAGATCTTGCCGCGCGAGCAGCCGGGGTTGGCGCGGATGAAGTCGAGGATGTGCTGGAACTCGTCCATCTTCTCGATTGAGTTCATCGCGCCCTCTTAGGTTGAGCCGCCGCCAGTCTCGCCGCCATGCGCTCCCTGAATGCCTGGCTGTCGGCGTGCGTGGTTGACGGGTGGTACTGCCAGCTACGGTTGAGGTAGTGCGGCGCGTCCGGCTGCCTATCGGGCTGCGCGTCGCTGGCGCGTTCGACGAGGCGGGGTTTCATGCGGTCACTCCCATGCGTGCGAATTCGTCGGCAACAAGGCGCGCAAAGCGTTCGCGTTGGGCGTCCCACGCGGC
>JADFDL010000219.1 GCA_018262875.1 Rhodocyclaceae bacterium
CCGCACCACCTGCTCCACCACCTGGGACTGGTGCGTCCGTTCGTATTCAGCCGGTGTGGCCGAGACGAAAACGGTCTGCGGCATCAGCTTCTCGAACTCATCGAAGCGCAGTGGCCGGTTGTCCAGGGCCGAAGGCAGGCGAAAGCCATACTCGACCAGGTTCTCCTTGCGCGAGCGGTCGCCCTTGTACATGCCGCCCAGCTGCGGAATGGTGACGTGGGACTCGTCGATGAACATCAGCGAATCCGGCGGCAGGTAATCGATCAGCGTCGGCGGCGGCTCGCCGGGCTGGCGCCCCGACAGGTGGCGCGAATAATTCTCGATGCCCTTGCAGAAACCCAGCTCATTGAGCATTTCCAGGTCGAAGCGGGTGCGCTGCTCGATGCGCTGGCACTCCACCAGCTTCTGGTTCTTCTGGTAATTCTCGATGCGCTCGCGCAGCTCGAGCTTGATGGCCTCGACGGCCCGCAGGACAGTCTCGCGCGGCGTCACGTAGTGGCTGGAGGGATATACCGTGAAGCGGCCGAGTTTCTGCCGCAAGTGGCCGGTCAGGGGATCGAACAGCTGCAGCGACTCGATCACGTCATCGAAGAGCGACAGGCGCAGGGCGTATTCCGCGTTCTCGGCCGGAAAGATGTCGATCACGTCGCCGCGCACGCGGAAGGTGCCGCGGCGAAAGTCTACCTCGTTCCTTTCGTACTGCATCTCGGCCAGGCGCTTGATGACGTCGCGCTGGCCGATGCGCTCACCTTCCCGCAGGTGCAGGATCATGCCGTGGTAGTCGACCGGATCGCCGATGCCGTAGATGGCCGAAACGGTGCCGACGATGACCACGTCGCGCCGCTCCAGCAGGGATTTCGTCGCCGAGAGCCGCATCTGCTCGATATGCTCGTTGATCGAGGAATCCTTCTCGATGAACAGGTCGCGCGAGGGGACGTAGGCCTCCGGCTGGTAATAATCGTAGTAGGAGACGAAATATTCGACGGCGTTTTCCGGGAAGAACTCGCGGAATTCCGAGTAGAGCTGCGCCGCCAGCGTCTTGTTCGGCGCCAGCACCATTGCGGGCCGGCCCAGCCGGGCAATGACGTTGGCCATGGTGTAGGTCTTGCCGGAGCCGGTGACGCCGAGCAGCGTCTGGTACATCAGGCCGTCCTGAATGCCTTCGGCCAGCTTTTCGATGGCTTCCGGCTGATCGCCGGCCGGCGGAAATGGCTGATGCAGGGAAAACGGACTGTTGGGGAAGGTGACGGCCACTGTGTTGTGCGTATGGGGTACGGGGACGAATTCTAGCAAGCCGGACGGGGTTCGCGTTCTGCCAGTTTTCCGGAGAACAGGCTTGCGGCGACGATCATCGCCCCGCCGATCCACTCTTTCAGCGTCATGGCCTCGCCCGCCAGCAGCCAGGAAGCCAGCGCGGCGACCACCAGCTCAAAGAGGAAAATGACGATGGCCTGGTTGGCGGGCGTGTGCGTCAGGCCGTACTGGACGAACAGGTTCGTTGCCAGCAGCACAATACCGATCACGCCAATGAGCAGCCAGCCCGCCATCGGTGGCAGGACAACGGGGCTCGGCTCGAACGGCAGAACGCAAAGCCCCACAACCGCAACTCCGGCAAAAACAGCCATCGACTTGACCTCGATGGACAGATCGTGCGCCTTGCGAATGAGCACATTGGCAAAGGCGAAAAGAAAACCGGCCGCCAGGCCAAGCCATTCAGCCCCCATCGTCGGCAGGGACATGCCCAGACTCGGCTGCCACAGCATGACGACAGCGCCGGCCAGCGAAAGCGCGATCACCGCCGTACCGGGGAGACTGACTTTCTCCTTCAGCAGCAGGCGCGCCAGCAGCACGGTCCACAGCGGCGCCAGATAGAACAGCAGCAGCACCCGCATCACCTCGCCGTGCACCGTCGCCAGGACATAGCCCAGGTTGCAGCCGCCTGCGACCAACGCAATCAATACCAGCATCCAGCTCGGCCTGAAACCGGCCAGTTGCCGGCGGAACAGCGGGAAACCAATGAGGAGCGCGACAAAATAGGTCAGCGTCGCCGCCAGCGCGGCGGATACGGCCATGCCTTCCAGCACGCGGTAGGGATGCCAGATGAGGCCCCATATCGTGGCGCCGGTGAGCAGAGAAATCAAAGCGACGGTGTTTTTCTTGGCCGGCATGGCTAGCCCACTTATAATTTGCGCTTTCCCGAGAAGAAGCGGCAGATCGAATCACGCCGCGAAGAAGACGTGAACCCCAACCTCGAAAAACTCCACCCCTACCCGTTCGAAAAGCTGCGCCAGTTGTTCCAGGGCGTCCAGCCCCCCCCGGGCCTTCGCGAGATCCGGCTGTCCATCGGCGAACCGCAGCACGAGACGCCGGCCTTCATCAAGGAAGCGCTCTCCGCCAATCTCCAGGGCCTGGCGAATTATCCCACGACATCTGGCAGCGACGCCTTGCGTGCGGCCATTGCCGGCTGGCTGGCGCGTCGCTACGGCATCCCCACGCCGGATGCCGCAAATCAGGTGCTGCCTGTGAACGGCTCTCGCGAAGCACTGTTCGCCATCGCCCAGTGCGTCGTTGACCCTTCCCGCGGCGATGCCCTGGTGCTCAGCCCGAATCCCTTCTACCAGATCTACGAAGGCGCGGCGCTGCTCGCCGGCGCCCAGCCGGCGTTCCTCAACCATCTGCCTGAAAACGATTTTCTCTCCGATTTCGATGCCATTCCGGAAGCTGACTGGAAGCGCATCCGGCTCGCCTATGTCTGTTCGCCCGGAAACCCGACCGGCAAGGTGCTCGGCCTCGATGAATGGAAGCGCCTGTTCGCGCTGGCCGACCGTTACGGCTTCGTCATCGCCAGCGACGAGTGCTATTCCGAGATCTACTTCGACGAGGCCGCGCCGCCGCTGGGCGTTCTGCAGGCGGCGCACGCCGTCGGCCGCGACGATTACCGCGGCATCGTGATGTTCTCCAGCCTGTCCAAGCGCAGCAACGTGCCCGGCCTTCGCTCCGGCTTCGTGGCGGGCGATGCCGCCCTGCTGAAGAAGTTCTGGCTCTACCGCACCTATCAGGGCTGCGCCATGAGCCCGCCCGTGCAGCATGCCAGCGCGGTGGCCTGGAACGACGAAGTTCATGTACGCGAAAACCGCCGCCTTTACCGCGAGAAATTCGATGCCGTCACCCCGCTCATCGCTGCGCACCTCGGCACGGCCAGGCCGGATGCCGGCTTCTACCTGTGGGCGCGCACGCCGATTGCCGACACCGAATTCGCCCTCGGCCTGCAGCGTGAATATAATGTGACCGTACTGCCCGGGAGCTATCTCGCACGGGAATCGGGCGGCGTCAATCCGGGCGGGAATTTCGTTCGCATCGCGCTGGTCGCCTCCATCGATGAATGTCTGGAGGCGGCGCGAAGAATTGAAGACTTTTGCAGGAAACTATAAAAAGGGAATCACAATGCAGGCCTTTCAGCAGATCATCGACCAGGCTTGGGAAGACCGCGCCAGCATTCAGCCCGGCAAGGCGCCGGCCAAGGTGGGCGAGGCAGTCGAGTTCGTCCTTGCCCAACTCGACCAGGGCAAGCTGCGCGTAGCCGAGAAG
>JADFDL010000220.1 GCA_018262875.1 Rhodocyclaceae bacterium
CTCAACGGCTCGGATGCCGCCAACAGCGAGCGCCAGTTCCCGTTCACCGGCGGCAGCCGCTTCATCCAGAACGGCGTGCTCGGCCTGACGGCGGCCGGCCTCTTCGGCTACGCCCTGATGGCCTCGGTGATTCCCGCCGGACTGTGGCTGGCGTGGACCTCGGCCGGCGGCCTGATCCTGATCGGCCTGGCCGGCCTCTTCGTCGGCTGGGCCTACTCGGCGCCGCCGCTGAAGCTGATGAGCCGCGGCTGGGGCGAGCTGGCGGTGGCCTGCGGCTGGCTGATCGTCGTCGTCGGCACGGATTACGTACAGCGCGGCGCCTTCTCCGCCCTGCCCTTCGTCGCCGGCCTGCCTTATGCGCTGCATGTCGCCAACGTGCTGTTCATCAACCAGTTCCCCGACTATCGCGCCGATGCCACCGCCGGCAAGCGCAACTGGGTGGTGCGCCTCGGCCCGCAACGGGCGCGCTGGGGCTATCCCTTCGTTGTCGGCGCAGCCTACGGCTGGCTGATCGGCGCGGTGGCGCTGGGCGCGCTGCCGTGGACCGTCCTCATCGCGCTCGCCGCGCTGGCGCCCGCCCTCGCCGCCACGAAACAGTTGCTCGCCCATGCCGCCCGGCCGGCCGAACTGGTGCCGGCCATCCGCGCCACCATCGGCGCGGCGATGCTGCACGGCATCCTGCTCGCCGTCGGCCTTGCCGCCGCGCGCGTTTTCTGAGCGAAGCGATGGCCGCCTACCTCATCGGCCACATCACGATCAAAGACCCGCAGAAGTGGGAGGCCTACCGCGACCGGGTGCCGGCGACGCTGGCGCCGTGGCAGGCCGAGCTGGTGTTTCGCGGCAGGACGTTCGCCGTGCTCGGCGGCGAGCACGCGCACACCGACACGGTGGTGATCCGCTTCCCCGACCCCGCATCCCTCCGCCGCTGGTTCGAATCGCCGGCCTACCAGGCGCTGATCCCCCTGCGCGAACAGGCGGCCGACGTCACCCTGATCGGCTACGACGCCTGAGCCTGAAAAGTCAGCTGCCGCAGTACGGCGACAGCCTGCCGAATAACCGTTGCCGACCCAAGTGCCGTGTGTATAATACACACTATGAACAGCGCCGAACTGATCAGACAACTGGAAAAGGCGGGCTGGGTGCTGCGCGGCGTAAAGGGATCGCATCACATCTACACGCATCCGCAGCGCGGCGGGCATCTCAGCCTTCCGCACCCCAAGAAGGACTTGGGCGCCGGTCTGGTCCACAAGCTGATGAAACAGGCGGGGCTGAAATGAAAGGAGCAGGAAGATGAAATATCCGATCGCAATCGAGCCGGGCGACGAGAAGCACGCCTACGGGGTCGTCGTCCCCGATCTGCCGGGCTGCTTTTCCGCCGGCGACACGCTGGACGAAGCGATGGACAACGCCCGCGAGGCCATCGAGCTGTGGCTGGAAACCGTGATCGACGACGGCGGCGCCGTGCCCGAGCCGCGCCCGCTGGCCGAGCACCAGAAGAAAAGGGAGTTCAAGGGCTGGGTATGGGCCGTGGTGGCCGTCGATCTCGCCCAGCTCTCCGACAAAGCCGAGCGCGTGAACATCACCCTGCCTGCGCGCGTCCTGCGCCGGATCGACGCCGCCGCCAAGGAAGCCGGCGAGTCGCGCTCGGGCTTCATCGCCCACTTGGCGCTGCGCGCATAAGCGGCGCACCGCGGGCCAAGCCGAAACCAAAAGTCAGCCTCCGCAGGACGGCGCCCGCACAGCAACCACGCCAAAGGGCAAGGACATCAAGGCGGCGCTGAAGCTCGTACGCGAATTGTCGGAGTAACAGGCATGAAAACCAAACTGAAAAAATGGGACAGCGCCGAGCACGCGCTCGGCTTAAAGCTGTACGCCTATCCGCTCGCCGTATTCCAGAGACTGACTTTTTCGGGACGCCGATATCCACGGCGTTTCCGGCGATGCTGTACGGCAACCTGCTCGCTGTCGGCCTGATCGCAGCGCGTCTGCGACCGGTTTCAGCTGAGAGCATCCTTTCGCGGCCAGTAGGCCGCTCCTAAAAGACAAAGGCGCAGCCAAAAAAAAGCCGCGGCCGGCACTGCCGGTCGCGGCCCTGTTTTGACGCGAAGGAGCGCGCTTACTTCTTCGGCGGGAGGTTGCCGACGAAGGTGTTGTCCACCAGCGGCTTGGCATCCACCTGCGGCACATGGCAGCTGTTGCACTGGTAGCGGTCCATGGTCACCGCCTTCTTGCTGCTGTCGAGGTGGCTGACGCCGATCTTCGGCGCATTCTTTTCCTTGAATTTTTCCAGGCTGTGGCAGCTCATGCACTGGTTCTCCTCGACCGTGATCTCGTCGAAATTGTCAGTTGCGTGCGGCACCAGCGGCGGCTGTTCCTTGAAGGTGCGCGTGATCGGCTTTTGCAGGCCGGGCTTCTTGCCCGTATAGGCCTTCTGCGCGTCTGGCGCCTGGTCGGCGGCCGCCGTGTCGGCGCCGCGCAGCGTCTGCACGCCCGCCACCTGCTGGGCGAAGCCCCACCCGGAAATCGCGGTCAGCGCCGCAGCCAGAAAAATCGTGACGGATCGTTTCATGATCGTCTCCTATCGCGTCGTAAAAAGTTGAACATCCAAAGCTGCCCTATTTGCACGCCACCGGCTTCATCCCCTGTGCCGGTTGCGAAACCTTTGCCACCTTGTTGCCGAAACGCGTGCCGAAAGCGAACACGTCCTTCGAGCAGACATCGATGCAGCGGCCGCAGTTGGTGCAGTTCGCCGCCAGGATCACCGGCCCCGCGCCGCCGATGCCCTTCAGCGCCGGCCGGATAACCTGTGGTTCGGGACAGACGACAAAGCAGTCCATGCAGTCGTTGCAGGCGCTGCGCCTCACCGCCGCCGTCCTCAACAGGCTGACTTTTCCGATCAGGCTGTAGAAGGCGCCTGCCGGGCACAGCCGCCCGCACCAGCCGTCGTTGGTCACGAACAGGTCGAAGAGGAAGATCGCCAGGATCACCGCCCAACCCGCGCCCATGCCGAAGATCAGGCCGCGATGGAGCATCGACACCGGGTTCGCCAGCTCCCAGGCGATCGTGCCGGTGGCCAGCGCCAGCACCAGCGTCATGGCGAGGATCCAGTAGCGCGTCCTGCGCGAGATGTGCGCACCGCCCTTGATGCCCAAGCGCTGGCGCAGCCAGCCCGCCGCGTCGGTGACCAGGTTCACCGGGCAGACCCAGGAACAGAACACGCGGCCGCCCACCAGCAGGTAGATCGCCAGCACGATGACGGCGCCAATGAAGGCCTTCATTTCCGGCAGGTGCCGCGTCAGCAGCGACTGCAGCAGGATGTAGGGATCGGTCAGCGGCAGGACGTCGAGCGTGTAGCTGAAGCTCAGGTTGCCCTTGACGATCCAGATGCCCGCCAGCGGGCCGAGCAGGAACAGGGCGAGGATGCCCAGTTGCGACACGCGGCGCGCGAGCAGCCACTTGTGCGCGCCGAGCCAGCCTTTCGCGGCGACGGCTTCGGCGCCGATGCGCTCGACGCTCACAATTTGCCTCCCTGCAGGGCCCGCGGCACGGTCGGCTGCGTGCCGGGGGCGG
>JADFDL010000221.1 GCA_018262875.1 Rhodocyclaceae bacterium
CGTTCGACTACCAGAATTCTGAAGAGGGCGTCATTGAGTCGTACCTACGGATTGAGAACCCTCTTGTAGTCCATGCAGACGGGCAGGAGTGGAAAACGGCGCAGAAGCGGGGGAAGACCTCCGACGTGATCGAAGAAGCACGAGCGTCCAGCAAGGACGGCGTGATCATCAACAACGTCAGGGACGACTACAACAACAGCCGATCAACCCGGCCGACGAGAACGTTTACGGTTTTCGAATCGACGCAAATCAAATCATCAACCGGCAACACCGGCGCGTTCTCGCCAACCGACCCGGACATCCGCTTCAACCTCGCCACCGACTGGCAGGAATCCCCCGTCGCGCGCGAGGTCGCCAAAGCCATCTCCGCAGCCGCCCGCAGCGACGCCAAGCTGTCCTGGCTCAACCCGGTCCAGACGCAGTACCACAAAGCCGAGCGACTGGCGCAGCAGGGAAAGTTCGGCTTCAAGCGCGTGTTTGACCTCGGGCAGAAGTTCCTGTCCGACATCTCGAGCTTCGCCATCCAGGCCGAGAACTCGGCGCCGACACTGTTTCACCAGATCCGCAGTTTTGCGGATGCCAAGCAGGCGGTCAGATCGGCTCTCGGCGGAGACTTCGGCGGCCAGCACAACGCAGACATCAAGGCGATCGCCGCGCCCCTCTACGAGGGCACGCTGTACGGCGGCGCGGACCCGACGAAGGGTATCGTCTGGTCCGACGATCAACTGCGCGGCAGGTTCGGCCTGACCGATCGTCAGATTACGCTGTATCGCGAGGCGCGCGAGGCCGTCAAGTCCAGCATGGACGAGCTGGCGAAGGCGCTGATTACCCGGCACGCCAAGCGCGAAAACGTGATGGTCGACCCCGCTTTGGGCCTGCAGGAATTCTCCGAGTCTGTGCGCGACATGCTGAATCTGCGCGCCAGTACGCTTGATCAGGAGGCGCAGGCCAAACTCGAAGACGCGCTACGACAGGCTGAAGATTTGCGCGAGGCCGGGGGGAAAGACAACCGCGACAAGGCGAAGGCGATGGAACGGGAGGCGAACAACAAGGCGCGGTCGCAGAAAGACGAGGCCGCGCGGATTCGCGCCACCGCCGAGGATGTGATGGCGATCGCCGAGAAGGCGCAGAACCTGCAGGACGCCGGCTACTTCCCGCTGATGCGCTTCGGCAGGCACACCGTCACCGCCAAGGATGCGGACGGCAAAGTGCAGCATTTCTCGATGCACGACGGGATCCCGTTGGTGCCGAGGTCAGGGCAGGCGCAGGCCAACCGGCTGGCCGACGCGCTGCGCGAAGAGCATCCAGAGTGGACCGTCACAACCGGCCTGATGAACCCGGAGAAGTACAAGCTCTATCAGGGGATGAACGTCGACGCGCTGCAACTCTTTGCCGACCACCTGGACGACGAGACGCGCAACACCTATCAGGAAATCATCCGGCTGGCGACCAATGAACGCTCGGCGCTGCGCCGGATGCTGAAGCGCGAAGGGACGCCTGGATTCGACCGCGACGCACGCCGGACCCTGGCATCGTTCATCCTGTCGAATGCCCGCTACACGTCGTCGGTGTATCACCTGGCCGACATGGCGAAGGCGGCGGAACTGGCTGAGCTGGATGGCGGCGACGTGGGCGCCGAGGCGGTCAAGCTGTACGACTACGTGACCAAGCCGCAGGAGGAGGCCGCCAAGTTGCGCAGCTTCCTGTTCTTCAACTTCCTGGGGGGTAGCCTGGCGTCCGCGATGGTCAACGCCACGCAGGTCCCGATGATGACCTTTCCGCGCCTGTCGCAGTACGAGGACGCCGGCAAGCTGGCGAAACGGCTGGTGATGGCGGCGAAGATGGCGATGCGCAACCCGGCGGATATTTCGGGCGTCGTGGGCGATGCCTTGCGACGGGCAGAGGCGGATGGCGTCACGGCGCCGCATCAGATCTACGAGATGACCGCGACGGCTTCGGCCAACGTCTTCGGCGGGAGCCGGGCGGGGAGCGCTCTCCTGCGCGCCTGGGGGGCGCCGTTCGCGCTGGCGGAAGCATTCAACCGAAGAACGACGTTCATTGCGGCTTTCCAGATCGCTCAGGGTATGACCGAAAGCCAGTTGCGCGACACGGGGGCGGCCACTGCGTTCGAGTTCGCCGAGAACATGGTCAACGAGACGCAGGGGATCTATAACCGCGGCAACCGGATGAACATCGGGCGCGGGGTGATCGGCGCAACCGTGATGACCTTCAAGCAGTACAGTGTCATGTACCTGGAGATGTTCAGCCGGCTGCCTGCGAAACAGAAGGCGATCATGGCCGGCGTGCTGATCCTTGCGGCGGGGTCCGGCGGTCTGCCGTTCGCCGAGGACATTGAGGACATCATCGATACCCTCGGCCAGTGGCTCGGGTATCGCACGAACGCGCGCAGGACGATTCGGCGAGGGCTGTCCGACATGGTGGGGCAACAGGCGGCAGACGTGGCCATGAACGGCGTTCTGAGTCAGTTGGGGATCGATCTGCATTCCCGGCTGGGTCTGCAGAACCTCATTCCTGGCACGGCGCTGATCAAGCCTTCGACGACGGACAAGGGGCGCGAGTTCCAGGATCTGCTCGGGCCGGCCGCTTCGGTCGTGGCGGCAATGGGGCAGGCGCTGCAGGATCTCGCTACAGGGCATCCCGACCGGGCGGCGATGGAAATGGCGCCGACCGCCTTCAGGAACCTCGCACAGGGCGCCAAAATGGCTGCCAAGGGGTATTCAGAGGACGCCAAGGGGCGCAAGGGCGTGCCGGTCAGCGAGGCGGAGTCAGTGGCCAAGATGGTCGGGTTCAATCCCAAGCGCGTGGCCGACTACGGCGCCGTCAAGCGCGATCTGGCGCAGGACCAGCGGCTGGTCACGGTCAAGCGGGAGGAGTTTTCTTCCGCGATCGCGGATGCCATCCTGGCCAACGATCCCGAGGCGCGGGCGGAGGTGGTGCGCGCGATGCGCGAGTGGAACGCGAAGAATCCTGACGCGCGTGTGTCGATCACGGCGGCAGCCATCGGCAAGCGTGTCCGGGATGCCCGCGCGGAAGGAGCCGACCGGATGCTGCGGTCGTTGCCAAGAAGCATGCGCGGACAGGCACGGGAGGAGTTGGCGAGATGAAAACGGACAATTCGGAAGAGGTTGGCGCGTACTCTGGGGAAGATCGGCGGTCGTGGCGATTTGAGGCGGATATGTTGCGCTCCAGGCTGGAAAACATCGAGGGGATCGCCATGGACACGAAAGATCTCGCGAGGGCGACACACGATACGGTGGTGGCCCACGTGGCCGAGGAGCGCGAGACCAAGGCGGCCATCGATGAGCTGATCCTGCTGTGGCGCGGCAGCAAGCTTGTCGTGTCAGGATTCAAGATCCTGATTCCGGTCTTTGCCGCGCTGCTCGGGGCCGCGATCTGGGTCAAGGACCATTTCAAGTGGTGATGCCGTGACCGGGACATTTCTTTCCAGGCTGCACGTAGAGAAGGTTGTCGGTGGATGGGTTCTGACCGATCCGTTGTCGTACTACTCGCCCATGCTGAAGGACACCATCACCGTGCCAACGGGGT
>JADFDL010000222.1 GCA_018262875.1 Rhodocyclaceae bacterium
GCCGGGTCGGTGCCGGCGGAATCCAGGATGTGGACGACCGCCTCGCGTTTCTTGGCCGGGGTGAGGCTGGAATGGCGGCGTTCCATCTGGCCGAGCAGATCGCCGATTAGATCGGACCAATCGAGGGGTTCGGTCTCGAGCGCCTTCATCACGCCCATCAGGGCGTTTGTCAGGGCGGCCCAGTCCCTGGCGACGATGGCTCCATCGAGTTGCTGGCCGAAGCGGGATTGTTCCGGCGTGGCGCGGGGCAGGCGTCCGGCCAGGGTTTTCAGGCTGCGCTCGGGAAACTCTTCGCCTGCCCTGGTGCCGGCGATCTCGTGATAGAGCGTGCGGTAATTGTCCGGCGTCGGGGGCTTGCGCTGGGTGGCCAGACGCCGCAGGGTTTCCCGGGCAATTTCGGAGGGTTGGGTAATCTCGGCCATGAATGGATGTCCTTCGCCGTGAACTAACGGCAGAAGTCCGCCGGACTTGAAGTCGCAGTAGCCGGAGGCGTTATTCGACCAGGCCGCGCTTGAGGCCGTAATGGGTCAGTTCGGCGTTGTTCTTCAGCTTCATTTTTTCAAGCAGGCGGGCCCGGTAGACGCTGACCGTCTTGACGCTGAGCTTGAGTTCTTCGGCGATCTGGGTGAGCGTCTTGCCTGACGAGATCATGACCAGAGTCTGGTATTCCCGGTCGGAGAGTTTTTCGTGGGGCGGCCGGTCGGAATCTTCCGTGATGGCGTTGGCCAGCTCCTCGGCAAGCGAGGGGCTCACATATTTCTTGCCGCTGGCGACCTGGCGAATCGCCGTCACCAGCAGTTCGGGAGCGCTTTGCTTGGTGAGGTATCCAGAGGCGCCGGCCTTGAGTGCGCGGATGGCGTATTGCTCTTCAGGATGCATGCTGAGCATGAGGACAGGCAGCTTGGGATATTCCTTCTTGAGCTGCTTCAGGGTGTCGATGCCGTTCTTGTCCGGCATCGAGACATCCATCAACACGACATCCCATTCGCCCTGGCGCGCCATCTGCAAGGCCTGCACGCCGCTTTTTGCCTCGCCGGAGACCACCATGTCCTCCGAGTCGGACAATATCTGGCGCAGGCCGTGCCGGACGATGGCGTGGTCGTCTGCGATGAGGATGCGAATGGGGGTCGTCATAAGTATCGATGCCCGTTCATGAAAGCGGGTCCGGCCGAACCGTCTCGCTGGGTTTGTATGGCGCGCGTAGGATGACGTGGGTGCCTTGGGGTGAATGCCTTGCCAGCTCAAGCGTGCCGCCCAGTCCGAGCATGCGCTCGCGGATGCCGCGCAGACCAAACGATTTCGGCTTGTTCATGTCGCCGGCGAGGATGCCGCGGCCGTTGTCGGTGATTTCAAGCATCAGATCCTTGCCTTCCACGCCGAGCCGGATGCCAACCCAAGTGGCTTTTGCGTGCTTTGCGACATTGGTGAGGGTTTCCTGAAAGATGCGGAAGAGGGCAAGCGAGGTATTTTCGTCCGGATCGATGTCATGGACGATGCCCGTCGTATCGCAATTGAGCCCGACCCGCTGGGAGAAATCGTCGGCCTGGCATTCGATGGCGGCCGCCAGGCCAAAATCCTTGAGGATGCCGGGGCGCAATTCGCGAGCGACACGGCCGGCCGTGCTGATGGCCTCGTCGATCAGGCCCTCGATGCCGCGCACGCGCTTGCGCAGCAGCAGGGGGTCCGATGGCAGCTTGTTCGAGAGCAGAGAGGTCTCGATTTTGATTGCCACCAGGGTACCGCCGAGCTCGTCATGGATATCGCGGGCGATGCGCTCGCGTTCTTCCTCCTTGGCGGCTTCCAGATGCGACGACAACTCGGCCAGTTGAGCCCTCGACTTTCGCAATTCGTTCTCGGCCAGCTTGCTTTGGGTGATGTTGGAAACGATGCCTTCCCACTGTATTTCGTTGCTGGCGGTTCGCCGCGGAGCGGAGCGCAGGTTGATCCACTTTTCGGATCCCGCGGAATCGCTGATGCGCCCCTCCCAGTTCGCCTGGGTAAAATTTTCCGAGGATAGAGTCAGAGCCGAATCGAAAGCCTCGCGATCCTCGCTATGAATGCGGTTGAAAAACAGCCGTGAAGACGAGATTAGCGCATGCGGCGCCAGGCCAAGCAGGGCGGTCGAGCCTTCACTGACATACAGGAAACGCAACTCACCATCGGGTGCGCGCAAGAGCTGGAATACCATGCCGGGGATATTGGAGACCAGCGAGCGAAAGCGCGCTTCGTTTTCCTGCACGGTTTCCAGGGCGGTGCGACGTTCGGCGCGGTTTTTAGCCTCGCGTATTTCCCGCTCGACAGCGGGCACAAGGCGATCGAGGCGATCTTTCGACAAGTAGTCGTGCGCACCGGCACGCATGGCGGCGACAGCCGTTTCTTCGTCAATGACGCCGGAGACAATGATGAAAGGCAAATCGAGATGCAATTCCTGCATCAACTCCAGGGCAACCAGTGCGTTGAAACCGGGCATGCTGTGATCCGAGAGGATGGCGTCCCAGCTCCCGGCGCTCATGGCTTGCCGAGTGGCAGCGGCATTCTCGACGCGCTGGAATTCAAGGGCGTAGCCGGCCCGCTTGAAGCAGCCGGCCAGGAGGAGTGCATCGTCCTTCGAATCCTCGATGATCAGGATAGTCAAAGAGGCATTTTTATTGGACTGCGCTTGAGCCATTGCAATGAATTGCAGGAGGTTTTTTCACTTCGGAGTCTACTCCAAACCGCCCTTGGCGCAAGCGCACGGGAGGGCAAGGAGCCTTCGGCTATAATTTTGCCCGTGCCGGCATAGCTCAGTTGGTAGAGCAGCTGATTTGTAATCAGAAGGTCGCGGGTTCGATTCCTGCTGCCGGCACCAATAATCAATTACTTAGGCTAGTCAAACGACTGGCCTTTGTGCTTTTCGGCCTTCATGTAGCCACCATGTAGCCAAATCCGATCAATGCTTGCGAGTATCGGGCGGCGCTTTCGACCCTTTTGGTTTCAACTCGGGGAATGCCGAGACCCTGGGGGGGTTAAGTTTCAGGGATGCGGGCAAGGGGCTAATGTGCGCTTGAATATGCGTCTCCCCTTCTTGTTGCGGCATGCTGCCCAGTAGGGCACCGGGGGGGATATCAGCGGCAGGCGGGGCGGGGTCGAAGGGAACCCGCCGACTACGCCGAGGGCCATGCCTGGGGGGGTACAGGGCCAGCGACGAGATACCCCAATACCGGGTCAATCCTCAAAATATCCCACTCACTTTCAAAACTGCCACTGCCGGGCGGCGTTACCGTTTAGCGGGCAGTCGTCTTACGCAAGGTAATCATTTCTCTCAAGCTCCCACTGTGAAGCCAGATCATCCCGCAGAGCCAGTAAAGGCATGTTGAGGCAAAGAAGTTAGCCTCGCGCATTACCAACGCGTCAGGCTTGGTAATCGACCAGTAGAGCCAATAGGCACCGTCGACCGAAACCCAGTAATAAAAAAGTGCCAAGGGCAGCAGCTTCCATCGCCTGTCTCGAATTACTCCGACTGACCACGATGCCGTCAGGTAAGTCAGTCCTGCCATGATGATGCTGATAGGAATATCC
>JADFDL010000223.1 GCA_018262875.1 Rhodocyclaceae bacterium
GGAGGGCGGCTACCGCTTCGCCGGGCGCGAGGGCGGCGCGGCGCAGTACGAGCTGCCCGGCCTGTGGTTCTCGGCGCAGGAGGTGCATGCGCTGCTCACCATGCAGCACTTGCTGATGGGGCTCGACACCGGCGGCCTGCTCGGGCCGCACATCGCGCCGCTGCTGGCGCGCCTGCGCGCGCTGCTCGGCACGGCGGATGACACTACCGAGGAGATCCACAAGCGCATCCGCATCCTCGGCATGGCCTCGCGGCGCATGGCGCTGGACCACTTCGCGGTGGTCGGCTCGGCGCTGCTGCGGCGGAAAAGGCTGCTCATCGCCCACTACGTGCGGGCGCGCGACGAGACCGTCGAGCGCGAGGTGTCGCCGCAGCGGCTGGTGCACTACCGCGGCAACTGGTACCTGGACGCCTGGTGCCACCTGCGCAACGACCTGCGCAGCTTCGCGGTGGACGCCATCCGCCGCGCCGAGATCATCGAGCAGCCGGCGCGCAACGTGCCGGAGAAGACGCTCGATTCCGTGCTCGGCGCCGGCTACGGCATCTTCTCCGGCCGCAAAGTGACGTGGGCGAAGCTGCGCTTCACGCCGGAGCGGGCGCGCTGGGTGTCGATGGAGCAGTGGCATCCGAAGCAGAAGGCGCGCTTCGAGAAGGACGGCAGCTACCTGCTGGAGATTCCCTATTCGGACAGCCGCGAGCTGGTGATGGACATCCTCAAGCAGGGCGCCGGCGCGGAAGTGCTGGCGCCGGCGACGCTGCGCAAGGAAGTCGCGGCGCAGCTCAAGGCGGCGCTCGACCGGTACTGACTTTCGCCTAGGCTCATGCCTTGAGCCTGCCGCCTCCTATCCTGTGGCACAGGGAAAGGAGGCAATCATGAATCCCGATTTCGTGGTGTTCTGGGCGACGGCGGGCATGTCCGTCGCGCTGTGGATGTTCGCCTGAAGCCTACTTCAGGTAGCCGTCGTCGAGGACGCGCAGGAAGGCGACGATGTCGTCGACCTCGCGCTCGCTGAGGCCGAGGCGGCCGAGTTCGTCCTTGTTTACGTTGGCGGCAACTTCCGGCGCAGGCCAGCACTTGCGCCTGTTCGCCTCGGCTTCGGGCAGGTCCTGCGGACAGCGCTTGCGCACGTCGCGGTCGTTGTAGAAGGCGACGGCTCCGCGCAGGGTCCTGAAATAGCCGTTGTGCATGTAGGGCGCGGTGCGCGCGATGTTGCGCAGCGTCGGCACCTTGAACTTGCCGTCCTCCGCGGGCTGCTTCACGGCGGCGCCGAGGCCGCGGTCGACGAAGCGCATCCCGTCCGGGTTGTGCGCCTTGTCCTGGCCGTAGAACGGGTTGGCCGGGTTGCGCGGCACGCCGAGGTTGTCGTAGGTGAAGTCGGTGAACAGCGGCGGCTCGCCCTTGGGGCCGCGCTGGCTCGGGTGGCAGGCGGCGCAGTTGCCCTTCTTTTCGTCCTCGTAGAGCTTCAGGCCGCGCTGTTCCTGCCGGGTCAGCTTCGCCTTGCCCGCCAGCCAGGCGTCGTACTTCGAGCTGAAGGGTTGCAGTTCCGGCCCGCGCTCGTAGGCGGCGAGGGCGGCGGCGATCCGCTCGAAAGCCGGGTCGACATCCTTCAGCGCGTCCTTGCCGTAGACCTTCTCGAACATGCCGGCATAGGCGGCCCGGCGCGCCTTCTCCACCACGCTCCGCTTGTCCGGATTGGCCATCTCCAGCGGATCGAGGAAGGGCGCCTTGGCCTGCTCCTCAAGCGTGGCGGCGCGGCCGTCCCAGAACTGGCCGCCGACGTAGTGCTGCTCCTTTTCGTCGAAATGGAAGGCCGGCGAGAAGGCCATGTACATCGCCGTCGGCGAATTGCGGTTGCCGAAGCGCCGCGGGTCGACGCCCTTCGAGGTCGGCCGCGAGGTGTCCGAATCGGTGAAGGCGCGCGCCGCATCGTGGCAGCTTGCGCAGGACTGGCCGGCCGGCTCGGACAGCGTCGCGTCGAAGAACAGCAGGCGGCCCAGTGCGGCGGCGTCGCCATCCGGCTGGGCGTGGACGGCGCCGGCGAGACCGGCAGCAACCAGGGCGGGAATGAGCATCTTCATGCGGGAGAGTTTAGCCGATTAGAATGGCGCCTACATGAACCCGCCGACACGATGAAAACCGTCGACCGCCACCACCTGCAGCGCTTCTGGGCTATCGCCGCCCCCTACTGGCGCCACGAGGAGAAACTCAAGGCCTGGGGCCTGCTGGCGCTGCTGGTGCTGCTGCTGCTCGGCCAGACGCGCTTCGCCGTGCTGTTCAACGAGCAGACCGGCGAATTCACCTCGGCCCTGGCGGCGCGGGACGAGGAGCGCTTCTGGGTCGCCATCCGCTACTGCCTCGGCCTGCTGCTCTTCGCCGTGCCGGTGTACGCCTTCTACTACTTCGTACGCGACAAGCTCGGCATCTTCTGGCGGCGCTGGCTCACCGGCCGCTTCCTCGACAGCTACTTCGCGCAGCGGCACTACTACGAGCTGAACGCCAACGCCGCCATCGACAACCCCGACCAGCGCATCGCCGAGGACATCAACACCTTCACCCAGCGCACGCTGTACTTCCTGCTGATCCTGATCGGCGCGGTGCTGCAGCTCTTCGCCTTCAGCCTCGTGCTGTGGGATATCTCGCGGGTGCTGGTGTACTTCCTGGTCTTCTACGCCATCTTCGGCACCACGGTCACGCTGGCGGTGTTCGGCAAGCCGCTCATCGGCCTCAACTTCCTGCAGCTCAAGCGCGAGGCGGACTTCCGCTTCGGCATGGTGCGCATCCGCGAGAACGCCGAGTCGATCGCCTTCTACCGAGGCGAGGCGCAGGAATCGCAGCAGGTCAGGAAACGCTTCACCGCGGCCTTCGACAACTACAGCCGGCTGATCCGCAGCCAGCTCTTCCTCAACCTGTTCCAGTACGCCTACGGCCTGCTCACCATCGTCCTGCCCAGCGCCATCATCGCCGGCGACGTGCTCTCCGGCGAGCTGGAGGTCGGCGCCGCCGTGCAGGCCGCGGGCGCCTTCGCCGCCGTGCTCTCCGCCATCTCGGTGGTGATCGAGAACTTCGAGGGCCTCAGCCGCTTCGCCGCCGGCATCGACCGCCTCAACACCTTCTCGCGCGTGCTGGCGGCGAAGCCGGCCTGCCGCGCCGGCGGCAGCCCGATCGAATCGGCGGAAGGCCCGCGCCTGGTGCTGGAGCGCGTCACGCTGCAGACGCCGGGCGGCGAGCGCACCCTGGTGAGGAACCTGTCCGTGGCCATCAAGCCCGGCGAGGGGCTGATGATCGTCGGCGAGAGCGGCAGCGGCAAGAGCTCGCTGCTGCGCGCCATCGCCGGCCTGTGGTACTGCGGCAGCGGCCGCATCGTGCGGCCGCGCCCGGAGGACATCCTGTTCCTGCCGCAGCAGCCCTACATGATCCTTGGCACGCTGCGCAGCCAGCTGCTTTATCCGAACCGGGACCTGAAGATTGCTGACGCGGATCTTCAGCGCCTCCTGGAAAGCGTGAACCTGCCGGATCTTGTCAAGCGCTTCGGCGGCCTGGATGAGGAAAGGGACTG
>JADFDL010000224.1 GCA_018262875.1 Rhodocyclaceae bacterium
AACATCGCAGGACGCACCGCAAAGCTGTCGGTGGAACAGCCGACTACCGACGGCGCCTGATTGGCGTCCGTCACACGGCAGCGCAGCTCACGGTAAGCCCAGCCGACGGTAGTAGCGCCGAGCGCCTTGCGGCCGTTGTCCGTCGCGGTAAAAGTCAGTGTCTGGGACACGGCAGGCGTGAGGGCGGCGCGGCTGGCGCAGGCGATGGCGCCCGCGCCGTCGACCAGTTCGACGGTGACGTTCTTGTTGCCGCCCGCGGCGTAGCCGGTTTCCTGGCTGCCGTCCGATTTCAGGGCGACCACATCGAAATTGAAGGCGGTGCCGGCGAGCTTGGTGAACAGATGGCCGGCCGTCACCGGCTCGCCGGCCGCCACGCAAGTGAAATTGGCCGGCACCGCCGCCCCCCCGCAGGGGTGCGTGGCGTTGTATTGGGCGAGCACCTGGCTTTGCGTCATTTCGCCGTCAAAGACATTCACTTCGTCGATACGGCTGCCAAAGCGATAGCCGGCATCCGACTGCCAGCCGCTCACGCGCAGGTTGGCATTGACAAGGGCATTGCCGAGAGCCGGCGCGCTCAGCCTTTGCGTCAGCGTCTGCAACACGCCGTCGATATAGAGCTTGTTGGCGGTCACGCTGCCATTGGTGAATACCGCCGACACATGTGTCCAGCGGTTGGCCAGCCCGGCCGAGCCGATGCCGTAGACGTCGCTGTTGGCGGTGTTGAAACCGAAGTGGCCGCCGGTCAGCCACAGGTCGTAGCGGAACCAGCCGATCGGCATGACACTGTTGGCGCCGTCCCAGTACATCCAGAACGACACGGTCGTTTTGGCGCCGGCCGCGGTGTTTGCCGCCACCGGCAGGTTGAGCGCGCCGCCGGCGAGTGTGCCGTAGCCGCAGGTGCCGGGACTCCCCGCGCGTGCCGGACTGGCGCTTGCCGGCAGCGGCAATGGCGCGCCGAGCGCCTGGCCGTGGCGGGCGTTGATGCTCGAATCCTGCACCTCGCCCGCAGCACCTGTCCAGGCGGCCTCTTCCAGCCGGTAATGCGCCAGCGTCAGGCAGGAGGCGCAACTGCGCGGCGCCGGCGCTGCAATGCTCGCAACCTGGGCGGCATCCAGCGCGCCGTCGTAGATGCGGAATTCGTCGATGCCGCCATTGAACCAGCCCCAGTTGCCGCCGCCGACGCCGCCGTCGTTGTTAACCATCCCCCCCGAGGTGCGCAATCCCGGATGAATGTTGGCGACGGTGCTGGTCAGTCCGGTCGCCGCCAGGGCGCCATTGATGTAGAGGCGCGGCTGCTTCGCCTGATAGGCTACCGCGACGTGAGTCCAGCCGCTCAGCGCGCCCGCCCAGGCCAGCAGCGCCGGCATGTAGCCGGCCGCATGCTCATAAACGGACACGCCATTGGTGCCCACCGAGATGCCGGCGCCGGCGTGCCCGGCGCCCCAGGCGTCCGTTCCCTGCGCCGGATAGAGCGCGTAGTTCTGGCTGGCCGTGCCGCCCGTGCCACTGGTCGACGGGCTGTCGATCTGATGCGTCGCGGTCGGGTTGACCCAGAAGGCGATGGTGAAGTCGTTGGTGATGGCGTCGGTAAAGTTGCTGGCGGCCTTGATGCGGGTCGGGCTCACGCCGTTGAAGACGCCGCCCTTGCAGATGCGGCCCGCGCCGGTGTTGGCGACGCCCTGCGGCGTGCCGTTGTTGCCGTTGCCGCTGGCATCGAGAACTTCGCCGGCGACGGTACCGAGGGCGCACTCGTCCAGGCGCCATTCCAGCGTCAGCCGCGGAGCGCAAACATGGGTCTCGTTGTAAAGCGTCGTCACCTCGACCGGCGTCAGCGCGCCGTCATACACCTTGACTTCATCGATGCGCCCGGAGAAGCGGTAGTTGGTGTCGGTCTGCCAGCCGCCGACGCGCAAGGTGGCATTGACCACGGCAGAAGCATTGTCCGGCGTACTCAGCCTCTGCGTCAGCGCCTGCGCCGCGCCGTCGATGTAGAGCGCATTAGCGGTGACATTGCCGTTGGTGAATTCCGCCACCACATGCACCCAGCGATTCGCCAGCCCGGCCGAACTGATGCCGTAGACGTCGCTGTTGCCGGTGTTGAAACCGAAATGGCCGCTCGTCAGCCACAGATCATGGCGGAACCAGCCGATCGGCATGACGCTGTTGGCGCCGTCCCAGTACATCCAGAACGACACGCTGGTTTTCGCACCGGCAACGAGACTCACCGGCAGGCCGCCAATGCTCAATGCGCCGCCGTTGCCGGCCGGTCCCGGAAAACTGCCGTAGGTGCAGGTGCCCGGCTTGCCGGGACGCGCCGGCGCGGCCATCAGCGGACTCGCCAGCGGCGTGCCGATCGCCTGGCCGTGACGGTTGTTGCCGCTCGTGTCGCGCACTTCGTTCGCCGCGCCATTCCACAGCAGCTCCTCCATGCGGTATTCGCCGAGCAGCGTGGCGGCTGCGGCCGGGCCGCTCAGAAGCAGAAGGAAGAGGACGGCGAGAAAGCGCATGGCCCTATCCGGGAAAGTCAGTCTGCGCAGGACGGCGTGCCGGCGAGAGGATTCCCTGCACCTTCGGCCCCGCCTGCTCCGCTAGGGCCCGATTCTGCAGCCACATCTGAATGAAGAACTCCCGCAACTGCTCGGCCTGGGCCAGACGACTCAACATGATCGACTCCGGAATGTCCGCATCGGATGGCGTATCCATTTCAAGCATTCGGATCCTCCCCGCGCTTGATTTTCACCAGTGCCACGATGTCGAAAAAATTGCAAGATCTCATCGCTCCACTGCCCCCTGCATCTGCCGCTCGACATAATCTACACCCGGCGCGGGATTCGGGCAGGCCCCGGCCGCCGGCTGGTTACAGGCGGTTGCGGTCAGTTGATAAATGGTCACCGAATTGCCGGCTTCCGTATGCGCTGTCGAAGTGCAATTGACCGTCGCAGTGAAGAGCGCGAGCGACCCGGGCAGGGCGAGGCTTGTTGCCGGCGCGCAGGCTCCGACGTTTCGCAAGACCTGCCAGGCGCCCCATTCAATCCCCGCCTGCGCCGCCTGGTAGCCGCGCGCGCCCAGTTCGTCGAAAGCGGCGGCGGATTGCTGGACGCGGAACATGCTCACGGCAAAGGCGCCGAGCGCGGCCAGCACGACGATGAGGAAGATCGCCGTGATGATGGAAAAGCCGCGCTGGCCGGTCATGGCACGTTGCTCACGTGCACCTGCGAGAACAGCGTCACCCGCTCCGGCGTGCCGGCGGGATCGGTCTGGGTCAGTTGCAGCCGCACGGACACCACGCCATTGCGCTGCGCCACCGCATTGGGCGCGTAGGCAAAGCTGCATTCGGTGACGCCGGTGGCGAGGAGCGCATTGTTGCCGCCCGCCGGCGGCGTGCCCTGCGCCGCCGCGATGGCATAGCCCCATTGCCGCGTCAGCGTCTGCGCCACCGGATTGCAGATGTAAGTCACCGGGCCGGAGACGACATGGAAGCGGCTGTCGGGCGAAGCCAGCGGAAAGGCCAGGTTCTGGAAATCGAGTCGATCCTCGTTGCCTCCC
>JADFDL010000225.1 GCA_018262875.1 Rhodocyclaceae bacterium
ACCAGCCCCTGGCCGCCCGGAAGCCGCTGACGCTGTGAGCGAAGTTGGGCCAAGCGTGATCCAGATGGGCGTCGTCGATGCTGACCATCACGCCAGTCAGTTCGCATGCAACCAACCCATGAGCGTCGCCATGCTCCGCGAAGGCACGCTTCTTGGCCAGAACGAGATCGAGTGCGACAGCCTCCCGGCATGCGCCGTAGAAATCCTTCGCCCGGTCGCCTGGTAGGCCTTTGACGGCCCAGATGTACGAAAAGTCCGTGGCGGACCCGTCCTGGCGCACCACCCAGAAGCCGGAGTTGCTCCAGCCCGTTCCGGTGTTCAGGCGCCGTTCGAAGTGGCCGATCTGGCCACAACCCTTCGTCGGCTCACCAACCTGGTCAAGAATCGGGTCATACCGTTCGACTAGGGCCACGAGGTCGGCGTGGTCCCCTGGGTCAGAGATGCGATCCCCGTCCTGGTACCGGTGTAGCAGCGCCTTGTAATGGTCCAGTGCGCTTTTCTGGGTTCGGAAGCTCAGCGAGCCGATTACGACAGGTTTAGCCATTTCTCATTTCTCCGGGCTCATCAATCACTGCTCCACAGCTGCTCGTCATCCTGGGTCGCCATCCAGAAGTCATCGAACAGCGCCAGCTTCGCTTCGTTGTTTGTCGGGTATGTTCGAGGCCCAAAACGATCGCCAATCTTGTAGCCCCAGCGACCAGTCTTTGTCGGGTACACGACGAGGTTGTAGCCTTCGAGATTCAGGAAGCTGTTCCCCTTGGCGGACACCCGCCACTTGCGCTGCAGCCATCGTGTCCGGCGTGCTGCTCGGTTGCGCAACTTGGCTTCACGTCGTTTCGGCCCCTCGTAGTCGCCGCTCATCTTCTCGGCGCAGACGCACCCGACGTCGAATTTCTCGTCCAGATCCGGGTGTTCCATGATGTGGACGTAGCGGATCTTCTCGTTGCCGCACATCTGGCAGGTCGCGTAATCGGTTTCGTCCGCCGACTCGCCGTCGGCCCGCAGGTCGACCACGTCCACGCAGTGCCATCCTTTGTGGGGCACACCCGGCTGGTCCCATCGATTTCCGCTCATGCCAGTTCACTCCATCTCAGAATCCCGGGTACTTCCGCCAGATCCGCTGGTTCAGCTCTTCGTTGTCGCTGTACTCGCCGATCGCCCAATCCTTGAAGGCGTAGAGGTCTTCCGCCAATTCGGTGATGACGTCACGCAGTTCCAGGGGCTCCAGCCACTCGGCAGGGATTGCCTTCGCGCCGTGCATCGCGCCCAGCAGGTTGCCGACGATCGCTCCGGTCGAGTCGGAATCGCCATCGTGGTTCACGGCCAGGATCACGCCCTGTTTGAAATTGCGGGCGACCAGCGCGCAATAGATCGAGATCGCCAGAGCCTCCTCGGCGATCCAGCCCTGGCCCAGCCGGGCAATGGCTTCTTCATGTGGCAAATCGGAATCGGCTAACTCCTCAGCCATCTCGATTGCCCGCAGCGTCTCCTCAAAGCCGGGCTCAGCTCGCAGGAGGAGTTTGGCGGCGGCCAGTGCTTCGCGCAGCGACGCGCCATCGGTCAGCGCCAGGATCAGCACCGCCAGCACACCACCCGTCAGGGCTCCGGTCGGGTGGCCATGGGTCAGCGCAGCCAACTCGGTGCCCAGCCGGAAGGCGTCTTGGGGAGATTCGTACTGACGCAGGCGCCAGGCAAACAGACCGACCGGCGCAACCCGCATGACGCCGCCGCAGCCCTTGCTGTCGTTGCGGGCTGGCTCCCCGAGGGAATTCATCGCCCGCAGGGCCGATAGGCATGTGTTGCCCGGTGCGCGACGGCTGTGCAGCAGACGCTGCTGAAACAGCCAGCCAGGCTCATCGGTGCCGAAGTCGATGTCGCATGTCGGGCGTTCGCCTTGGGTTTGCAGCCAGCGCAAATAGGCATGCGCCGTTACCCCGGAATAGGTCGTGATGCCTTTGAAGCAGCCGCGCACCCAGCCTCGGATCAACCCCTCGGCGGTGAACAAGGTCATCTGCGTGTCGTCGGTGATCGTCCCCAGGCCACCATAAGCCGGTGCGTACTTCGTGATTCCCTTCGGGCCGAAGCGACGCAGAATCTCGGCGCGCTTCATGAACTCAACCGGTGCGCCCAGCGCATCGCCGACTGCGCCACCGAGTAGGCAGCCCAGAAACCGCCCCTGGACTGTGCGTTTTTGCTGGCGCTTGCTGCGCCAGGCAGGTGGTGCCGGTGTCTCGAATTCTTCCGCCGCGCCCGCATCGGCAACAGGCTCCTCGCCCTCATTGCCGGACAAGGTGTAGTAGACGCCCAACTCTGCGAGCACGCGGGCGGCGGGCCGGGCAGCGAGGTCCAGCTGCTTACGCCACTCAGGCACATCGGAGCCGTCCCAACTGATGCCCATGCCTTTCTCCCAGTAGGACAGATAGGCCTCGCCCCGGTCGGCAGCGTAGTAGTTGCCGTTGCCGGCGGAGCAGTCGAGCGCGTACTCCCAGTTGTTCTCGCGCATGCAGACTCCGTGCTCAGGGTGAGGCACTTGTCCCAGCCCGATCAGGTATTCCGCGCTCTTGGCGTCCAACGGGCGAAACACGGCCACCCGCAAGCGTCCGTCGTCCCGGGCGGTGATGGCAGCGATCAGAGCATCGCCACGTTGGATGGTGACCAGTTTGCCGCCGAGGTCCACGGGCCCGACCTCGAGCCACCAGTGGTCACCAGCGGCTGACACGACATCGCGGGCATCGTCGGGCGCCAATAGCTCGGCAAGCCGATCCATTGCGGGTTCGACCTGCTGCCATTCGGCCTCCCCATCCCGGCTACGCTGCTGCAGACCGTGCAGCATCACGGCCAGCGGCAGGTCCCCGTTATCGAGCAGGGCCGACTTCAGATCGGCTGCTGGAACGGGGTACGCGATGCCCGGCAACCCATACTGCGCCAGCGTCTCTGGCTTGAGGTGAAGCTCTGCGAAATCTTGCATGGCGCCCGTACCGATCCTTTTATCGCTGCGCCGCTTGTGGTTATCACAATACGACGCACACACAAATCAAAATAGAATAATGGACAGATTCTAGGGCAGACCATATACTTTCCGCAATAACCCGTACAAGCATTCGCTAACCCGAACGAGCCAGCCAGGATGTCGAACGAACAGCTTACAGATCTAACCCAGCCACAACGCGACCGGCTCGCGTTTGTGGAGTTGCGCGTGCGCTTCATCGAGGAGATACGCCGTCAGGACTTGGTCACGCGGTTTGGCATCCAGTCCGCCGCCGCATCCAGGGATCTGGCGCTCTACAAGGAGTTGGCCCCGGGCAACATCGACTACGACCCCAAGGGCAAGTCCTACGTCCTGGGGCCGGACTTCCGGCCCGTCTTCGACTTCCCACCGGAGCGGGTGCTGTCGTGGCTGACCCAGGGCTTTGGTGATGGTGAGCCGATGCGGCTCAAGGCGTGGGTAGCCAGCGAGAGCCCGTCACGGCTCACGCATCCGGATCTGGATGTGCTGGCGAGCGTGACCCGGGCGATCCATCAAGAGTGTCCGCTCGGCAT
>JADFDL010000226.1 GCA_018262875.1 Rhodocyclaceae bacterium
CCGCAGGCGCGCGGCGACGACTCCGCTGGCGTGACGGGCGGCATTGCGGCTGCCGCGCGGCATGAACACCGTTTCAGTGCGCCCGCACAGCCAGCCGATGAGGGGCCAGTCGCGCACGTCCGCCTTGCAGACGAAGGCGGCCGGCGCCAGCGCGTTGATGACGTAGATATCCAGCCAGGAAACGTGGTTCGCCACCAGCAGGGCGGGCGAGGGCAGGGGCGCCGCCTCCGCCTGCAGGCGCACGCCGAGCATGCCGAGCAACTGGCGCGACCAGCGCTGCTTGAGTTTGAGTTGCGCCGAGCGGCCGATGAGCGGATACACCAGTGCGGCGGTGGCCAGCCCGCAGCCCAGGTGCAGGCCGACGCGGGTCAGACGAAACGCGGCGATCACTGGAGCACCTTCCCCCCGTCCCCCTTCCCGAGGAAGGGGGTGACGGTTGTTCGCCGCTTTGCGGCTCCGGGTTGTGGCTGGCGCCCCTTCGGGCGGCCGTGCGGGGCGCTCACGCGGCCTTCCTGTCCAGGAAGTGGCGCGCATAGCGGCTGTCGACGCGCGACATCGGCATCATGATCAGCAGGTCGGCCGTGTTGAAGTCGGGGTCCCAGGCCGGCTCGCCGCCGACGTAGGCGCCGGCGCGCAGGTAGCCCTTGATGAGCGGCGGCAGTTCGGCCGGCTGGCCGTTGAAGAGCCGTTCGACTGGTAGCGGGTGGCGCGGGAAGACGCGGTACTCCGGCGGCGCCATGTGCTCGCCCAGCCGGCTGTAGAGGTTCGCCGCGATGTGCCCGCCGTCGGCCATGCCGATGCTGGCGCAGCCGATCAGGGTGCGGTAGTTGCCCTGCGCCATATAGCGGGCGAGGCCGGACCAGAGCAGCGCGATGGTGCCGCCGGTGCGGTAGTCGGGGTCGATGCAGGAACGGCCGATTTCCACCATGCTCTCGCGCAGCAGTTGCAGGCGGGTCAGATCGAACTCGGTTTCCGAATAGTAGCCGCCGACTCGCCGGGCGGCGTCTGGCGTGAGGATGCGGTAGGTGCCGACGATGCGGTTGTTGTCCTCGTCGCGCACGATCAGGTGATCGCAGAAGGGATCGTAGAGGTCGATGTCGACGCCGGGCGTGCGGGTCGGCAGCCGGGCGCCGAGTTCCTCGGCGAAGATGCGGTAGCGCAGTTTCTGGGCTTCGCGGATTTCCGATTCGCCATGGGCCAGTCCCACGTGCAGCCTTCGTTTGCGCAGGGTTGCGAGTTGTTCCGCCTGTTGCAGCATGCTTGTCTCCTGTCGGTTGCGTGCAGGAGCACTCTAGGGGCCGGCTGTTGCAGCCGTGTGAAGGCGGGATGACTTGCCAGTTACGTTACAAAAGTCAGTCCCTGGAATACGGCGAGGCGCTGGCCAATGACGGGACGGCGGGTCCCGTTTCCATGTACTGAAGGGCGACGGCATCCATCATCTGCATGATGCGCTCGCTGGTCGTCGCCACATCGCGCGCCAGTGCGCGATCGCCGAGCTTGGCGAGTGCGTTCTCGAAGAACAGCCACTGCATGCGAGCCAGCTCGATGCTCTCGCCGATGGTGCGGGTGTTGGCGGGCGCGCCGGACAGTTCGCCGAGCGACATGGAAAACTCGATGCGTGCCTGCTGCATGTCGACGCGCAGGCTTTGCGAGCGATCGCCGAGCTGCGCCTGCATGTAGAGGCGGGCCAGGCGCTGCGCCAGCATGTTCTGGCGGATCGACAGGTCGACCAGGCGGCCGGCCGGCGTGCCGAGTTCGTTCTCGATGTCGAAGGCGAGCTTGCCGGCGGCGATCATCAGCGCGTCGGCGAGGTCGTTGATGCGCGCGGTATCGCCTCCGCGCAGTTCGCCGCGCATTTCCTGCCAGAAAGTCCGGCAGCGCACCAGGCTGCGGGCGATGCGCGGCGTGGCAGGCAACGCCGACAGCGCCTCCAGGGCGCGATCCGTTTCGGCGATGCCGGTGGCGAGGCGGACGCGCGCCGACTCGGTGTTGATGTCGAGCCGGATCTGATGGTGCAGCTTGGCCAGGCGCTGGGATTGCGTGCGCAGGACGCCGGCAGGGAGGATGTCCCGTGCCTGCAGCGGTTCCGGCTTCGGCGGGGCCGCGCTGGCCGACGGAAGCGGGAGACAGGACGAGAGAAGGATCAACAGGGCGACAAGCTTTGGCATCGGTCGATTGGCTGGACGTTGGCGGGAGCGCTATTTGAACAGCGGGAGATTACCGGCGCGTGACGGATTGCGTCAGGTGCTCTGAACGCTTGCTTCGGGTCGCCGACGCTCGATAAAAAGGGAGCTGTGCGTTTCCCTCTTGGCCTGTCTCTTGGCCTCGGCCGCCGCGGTGGAGATTTCGTGGTGGCTGTGGAAGCTGCCCGGCTCGGCCGGCACCATACCTATCGACAGGGAGGGCAGCGGATGCAATACCCGCAGCCCGCGCCGGTCTTCGGTGACGATGCCGCCGCGCGCCAGATCCTCGGCCGAATACATGTGGCGGGTGTTCTCGTCGAAATGCGCCAGGGCACGCTCGCAGCGCACCTGCCAGTCGGCGCTCTGGAACAGCACGAGAAAGTCGTCGCCGCCGATGTGGCCGACAAAATCGAGGCTGTCGTCGCTGTGGTGCAGCAGCGTATCGGCGAGGATGCGGATCATGTCGTCGCCGTGGCGGTAGCCGTAGATATCGTTGAAAGGCTTGAAGCGGTCGAGGTCGCAGTAGGCCGCGGCGAAGTGCACGCGTCCTTCCAGCAGTCTCGCGATGTGCTCGTCGATCGGCACGTTGCCGGGCAGCTGAGTCAATGGGTTGGCGTAGCGCGCCGCGCGAATCTGCATTTCCGTGATCAGCGCCATGAGATCCTGGCTGTTGCCGACACCTATGTAGCGGCTGTCCTCGGAGATGATGAAGCCATCGGCCATGTGGTGCTTGGCGGAGCGGCTGATCAGCCGACCCAGTTCCTGCACGCTGATGGCGTGGTCCACGACGAGTGGCGCCGGGTCCATGAACTGGCTGCAGGCGCGACGGCCGAACAGTTCGCGCCGGTAGGGACGGGCGAAGCGGTCGATGAGGTTGAATCGGTTGATCAGTCCGACCGGCAGGCCGTCCTTCACCACCGGAATGGCGTATTCGTCGGGCTGGCTTTCGAATCGCTGGAAGACCGCATCGTTCATCGTCTCCGGCGCCACCGGTTCGACGTGGCGCAGCACGGTGCGTGCCGTGGCGTTCGAATGCGGCGGCCTCACGCCGGGGAAGATGCTGATTCGGCCCCCCTCCAGCGCCCGCCTGATCTCGCGGTCGGGGATGACGGCCGGCGCTTCATGCGGCCGGGCGATGAAATAGCCCTGCCCATAGGCGATGCCCAGATCGCGCACCATGGTGAATTCGGCCTCGCTCTCGATGCCTTCCGCGATGATGTGGGCGGAGCAGGCCTCGGCAAGGCCATGGATCGAGCGCACCAGCTGGAACTTGAGCGCGTCGTCGCAAATGCCGTTGATGAAGTGCCTGTCGATCTTGACGTACTGCGGATGCAGTT
>JADFDL010000227.1 GCA_018262875.1 Rhodocyclaceae bacterium
CTCCCCCTCGCAGATTCGCCGCTTCAACCTGCATACGGGCGACTCGATCGAAGGCGAAATCCGCACGCCGAAGGACGGTGAGCGCTACTTCGCGCTGGTCAAGGTGGACAAGGTCAACTACGAGCCGCCGGAGAATTCCAAGCACAAGATCCTCTTTGAAAACCTGACGCCACTGCATCCGACCGAGGTCCTCAAACTGGAGCGGGAAATCAAGGCGGAAGAGAACATCACCTCGCGCGTCATCGATATGATCGCGCCGATCGGCAAGGGCCAGCGCGGCCTGCTGGTGGCCAGCCCGAAAAGCGGCAAAACGGTGATGATGCAGCATATCGCCCATGCCATCGCCACCAACCACCCCGACGTCGCGCTGATCGTCCTGCTCATCGACGAGCGCCCCGAGGAAGTGACGGAAATGACGCGCTCGGTGAAGGGCGAGGTGGTTGCCTCGACCTTCGACGAGCCGGCCTCGCGCCACGTCCAGGTCGCCGAGATGGTGATCGAGAAAGCCAAGCGCCTGGTCGAGCACAAGAAGGACGTGGTCATCCTGCTCGATTCGATCACCCGCCTGGCGCGCGCCTACAACACTGTGGTGCCGGCCTCCGGCAAGGTGCTCACCGGCGGCGTGGACGCCAATGCCCTGCAAAAGCCCAAGCGTTTCTTTGGCGCCGCCCGCAACATCGAAGAAGGCGGCTCGCTCACCATCATCGCCACCGCCCTGATCGACACCGGCAGCCGTATGGACGACGTCATCTACGAGGAGTTCAAGGGCACCGGCAACATGGAAATCCATCTCGAGCGGCGCATGGCGGAAAAGCGCGTCTATCCGGCCATCAACGTCAATCGTTCGGGCACGCGCCGTGAGGAACTGCTGCTCAAGCCAGAAATCCTGCAGAAGGTCTGGGTGCTGCGCAAGCTCCTCTACAACATGGACGACCTCGAAGCGATGGAATTCCTCCTCGACAAGATCCGTGCAACGAAGAACAACGCGGAGTTCTACGACGCCATGCGCCGGGGCTAGCCGCGGATTGCAAACTCCCTGATTTTGGGGGATAATGCAGCCCTTTTTGGACGGCCACATTCGCCGTCCCCCTGTTCAACAGAGGAACCCCATGAAAGCCGACACCCATCCGAATTACGTCGAGATCGACGTCGCCTGCAGCTGCGGCAACAAGTTCAAGACCCGCTCCACCAGCGGCAAGCCGCTGCACGTCGAAGTCTGCTCCGCCTGCCACCCGTTCTACACCGGCAAGCAGAAGATGATCGACACCGCCGGCCGCGTCGAGCGATTCAACCAGAAATACGGCAAGAAGCAGGCCGCTGCCTGATCTTCCGCAATGCGACGAAAAGGCAGCTTCGGCTGCCTTTTTTTCTTTTCCGAGCGGGTAAAATCCCCTTGCCGGCATAAAAAAACCCGAAACCGACGAAAATGCCCCTGCCGCGTTTGCCCTTCGCCTTCCCGCCGCGCGGCGCCGTGCTGATCGTTTTCTGCGCCCTCTATCTCCTGCCCGGCCTCATCGGCCACGACCCCTGGAAGGGTGACGACGCGACGCATTTCGGCGTGGTGTACTCCATGCTCGACGGCGGCCACTGGCTGCTGCCGCACCTGGCCGGAGAAGTCTGGCTGGACTCGCCTCCGCTCTACCATTGGACAGCCGCAGTCCTGGCAAAGGTTTTCGGGCTCCTGCTGCCCCTGCACGATGCCGCGCGCCTGGCCTCAGGCCTGTTCATCGGCATCATGATTGCCTGCCTGACCGGGGCGGCGCGACACCTTGTCGGACAGGAGGCCGGGCGGGGCGCCGCCCTGGTTGCCATCGGCTGCCTCGGCCTGCTGGTGCATGCCCACGAGGTCCAGCCCGCCACCGCCCTCCTTGCCGCCGCCGCCGCGCTCTATTGCGGCCTGGCGCTGATGCCGCAACATCCCCTGCGCGGCGGCGCACTGGCCGGCGCCGCGCTCGGCCTCGGCTTCCTCGCCACCGGCCTGCCCGCCTTGATCGCGCTGGGGCCGCTGCTCATGCTGTTGCCCCTGCTCTCGCCACACCTGCGCACACCCACCGCGGCGCGCAGCATGCTCGCCGCGCTGGCCGTCGCGGCCCCCCTCGTCCTGTCCTGGCCGCTGGCGCTGTACTGGCTGGAGCCCGCCGCATTGGGCGCCTGGTGGTCGCGCGAACTTGCCGAACTGCGGACGGTGTCCAACCTGCCGCTCGCCCTGTGGAATTTCCTCAAGCTGCTCGGCTGGTTCGCCTGGCCAGCCCTGCCCCTGGCGCTGTGGACGCTATGGAAGGAGCGGCGCCGGCTGCGCGAACCGCGCATCCTTATCCCGCTGACTTCGTTTCTCATCCTGCTCGCCGTACAGAGCGCCTTCTCGGAACCGCGCAGCCTCAATGTCCTGCCGCTGCTGCCGCCGCTGGTGCTGCTTGCCGCGCCCGCCACGCTGTCGCTGCGCCGCGGCGCCGCCAACGCGCTCGACTGGTTCGGCATGATGACCTTCACCCTGCTGGCCGGCCTCATCTGGCTGGGCTGGCTGGCGATGATCGCCGGCGTGCCGCCGCAGGTCGCCAAGAACCTGGCCAGGCTGGCGCCGGGCTTCGTCGCCCACTTTTCGATTCCGGCCTTCGCCGTCTCGCTGGGACTGACCTTTGCCTGGCTGTGGCTGATTTTCAAGAGCCCGCGAGCACCCCAGCGCGGCGCGGCGCACTGGGCCGCCGGTCTTGTGCTTTGCTGGAGCCTGCTCATGGCGCTCTGGCTGCCCCTGATCGACTATGACAGGAGCTACCGCGCCGTCTCCGCCGCGCTGACAGCGGCCCTGCCTGCCGACCACGGCTGCATCGCCGGACGCGGACTCGGCAGCACGCAGCGCGCCGCCTTCCATTATTTCGCCGGAATCCAGACCGTGCGCGAAGGCAGCCGCGCCGCGGCCCGGTGCCGGCTGTTCCTGACCCAGGGCACTTTGCAAAAAGAGGCATTGCCCGCCGGCACCGGCTGGCGCAAGACTTGGGAAGGCCACCGCCCCAGCGACCGCAACGAACGCTTTCGCCTCTACACTAGGCCATGACGCCGCTCACCCAATCACCGCAATGGCTGGCGCTCCTCGCGCATCGCGACACGCTAGCAGGGCAGCATCTCAACGCACTCTTCGCCGCCGATCCGCAGCGCTTCGCGCGGCTGTCCCTGCGCTGCGGCGACTTGCTGGCGGATTTTTCCAAGCAGCGCCTCACCGCGGAAACGCTCGCCCTGCTCGTCACACTTGCCGAGGCGCGCGACCTGGCCGGCTTCCTGCGCCGCATGACGGAAGGCGAGGCGATCAACGCCACGGAGAACCGCGCCGCCCTGCACATTGCCCTGCGCGCCGAGCGTCCCTATCGCGTCGCTGGACGGGATGTTCTGCCCGAGGTGCGTGCCACGCGCGCGCGCATGCGCGAGCTGGCCGGCGCCATTCGTTCGGGAGAATGGCGCGGCAGCGACGGCGCTTCCATCAATGCCGTTGTCAATCTCGGCATCGGCGGCTCCGATCTTGGCCC
>JADFDL010000228.1 GCA_018262875.1 Rhodocyclaceae bacterium
CAGCACCGCGCCGCAGGAAAGCCCCATCGCATTGTCGGCCAGCGCGGCGATCAACCCGCCATGCACCATGCCTCTGGAGTTTGTATGCGGCTCGCGGGCGTAGAGCCCGATGATCACCCGGTCCGGCAACCGCCGCGAGAAGATCGGCTCCCATGGTTCAGTCAGCGGCGATCTGCGGAAATGGGGCTCAAACCCAGCGGGTGGTGCAGTCGCCATCGTCATTCTCTCCTGTCCGGCCGCGTCAGGCAGGGCGCCTGACGCCGTCTAACCGGAACGTCACTCTGTGTTGCTGGACGGAAGTATGCCGCACGCCCTAGTCTCTCCGCAACGCACCCCGGCAAAGACCGGATGCGCAGGGAGAGAGAACTATGGACGCCACCGGATTTGGCAGCCGCCGCGCTATTCTGAAAGCATCTGTGGCCGTTCTGGCCGTAACCGCAGCCAGCGGCGTCATCACCGCCTGCAGCGAAAGCAAGCCGGCCGAACCGGTCGCCGCCACACCAGACCCGAATCCGGTCGTCGCCACCAAATATGGGCCCGTCAAAGGCCAGCTTGAAGGCGGCATCGCCACCTTCAAGGGTGTCCGCTACGGCGCCGACACCTCCACCACCCGCTTCCAGCCGCCCCAGCCTCCGACGCCATGGACCGAGCCAGCCGACGCGCTTGGCTACGCCAACTCCGCGCCGCAGCCTCCATCCGGCGATGGCGGTGGTCTCTTCTCGTCCTGGCGCCCCAACCCGCCGCTGCCGACCTCGGAAGACTGCCTCTTTCTCAACGTCTGGACGCCGGCTGCTGACGACAAGAAACGTCCTGTCCTCGTCTGGTTCCACGGCGGCGGTTTCGCCACCGGCTCAGGCTCGTCCTACGCCTATGACGGCGTCCGTCTCGCAAAGCGCGGCGATGTCGTGGTCGTCACCACCAACCATCGCCTCAACCAGTTCGGCTATCTCAACCTTGCCAACTACGGCGAACAATTTGCCGACTCTGGCGCAGTGGGCGCGCTCGACATGGTCGCCTCGCTCGAATGGGTGCGCGACAACATCGAAGCCTTCGGCGGCGACCCGTCCAACGTCCTGATCTTCGGCGAATCCGGTGGCGGTTCGAAAGTCTGTACGCTGATGGCGATGGACAAGGCCAAGGGCCTGTTCCATCGCGCCGTCGTCCAGTCGGGCCCGCGCATCATGCACGCGACGAAGGAAGCCTCCGCCAGCGCCGCCGACGAAGTCGTCAAGAAGCTCGGCCTGACGAAAGACACGATCGCCGAAATCCTGACCAAGCCGATCGCCGAAATCCAGGCCGCCGCCGAAGGTAATGTGGTCGCCGGCTCCGGCCCTGTCGTCACCGGCGTCTCGATCACCCGCCACCCGTTCGACCCGGACGGCCCGCCTCAGTCCGCAGACGTGCCCCTGCTCATCGGCTCGAACCGCACTGAGGGCACAACGCTCGACGGCCCGCGCGACCCCACCCTGTTCGACCTAACCTGGGAAACGCTTCCCGCTGCGATGAAGAAGCAGTTCAAGGGCAAGGACCCGGCAAAGATCATCGCCCTCTACCGCCAGAACTACCCGAACATCGAAGCGCCCGAGCTTTACTTCATGGCCGGCGCCGATGGCCGCTTCATGCGCGGCAGCGTCACCATCGCAGACCGCAAGGCCGCGCAAGGCGCAGCGCCGGTCTTCTTCTACCACCTCGACTGGACCACCCCCGTCATGGGCGGCAAGCGCTACGTGCCACACGCGCTCGACATCGGCATGGTGTTCGACAACGTCGCCAAGTCGGAGTCCATGTCGGGCACAGGCCCCGAAGCACAGGCCATCGCCGACCAGATGTCCGAAAGCTGGCTCGCCTTCGCGAAGACAGGCAACCCGTCCAACCCGAAAGTCGGCGACTGGCCGGCCTACACGGCGGCCCAGCGCAACATGATGGTCTTCCGCACCACCCCCGGCGTCGAAGTCGACATCCGCGCCGCCGAGCGGGCAGCCACGGCCTAGGTTCGAACTTACGTCCTCATGCCGAGGAGGCTTGAAGAGCCGTCTCGAATCACGAGGACGTGCTCACCACCCCTCGCCACGCGGCCCAACCCGCCCTAGCTTCCTCCTCCACAGGGGACGCTCATGGCCAACCAGACGCTCGACACCTTCATCCGCGAAGCCCTGAACCGGGGCGAAAAGCGGGATCGCATCGCCACCGCCCTCGTCGCCGCCGGCTGGACACAGAAGGAAGTCGACGCCGCGCTGGACGATTATGCCGTCACAGACCTCGGCATGGCCGTCCCAAAGCCCAGACCTTACGTCTCCGCCCGCGAAGCCTTCCTCTATCTCGTCCTGTTCATCCTGCTCGGCGTCGTCGCGTGGAATCTCGGCTCGCTGCTGTTCGCCCTGATCGACCTCGCCATCCCCGACGAACTCGACAATCCGTATGGCGACATGTTTTTCGGCCCGCGCGACGCCCAGATCCGCTCCGCCATCGCGGGCCTTGTCGTCGGCGGCCCACTGTTCGCCTGGCTCGCCCTCCACATCCGCAAGCAGCGCCGCACCAACCCCGCCATGCAACGCAGCCGCGTCCGCAAATGGCTCACCTACGCGACACTCATCATCGCCTCCTGCACGCTGGTCGGCGACGCCATCGGCCTCGTCTACAATTTCCTCGCTGGCGAACTCTCCGCCCGCCTGATCCTGAAACTGCTCGTCGTCGCCTTGCTGGCCGGCGGCGTGTTCTTCTACTTCATCCGCGACGCCGAAGAGGGAGACGCCAATGACCAGCAAGCGTAACCCCAACCAGCGCAATCTGGGCCCAGTCATCGCCCTCACCGGCGCAGGCATCGCGGTCGCCGCCGTCATCGCTGGCTTCATCGCCGTCGGCGGCCCCGGCGATGCGCGCGACCAGCGTCTCGATCAGATGTCCCTGAACCGCGTTTCGCAGGTAATCGGCATCGCCCAATGCGCGTTCAACGCCACCGGCGCCACATCGGCGACGATCGAGGAAGCGCAACAGGTCCGCTCAACCGTCGTGAACCCCGGCTTCCCGGCCCCGCTTTGCGGCGGTGACCTTCAGCCCGACAACCGCATCAGCACAGGCGACACGCCCGCCGCGCCTGGCGACGTCACCTACCGCGCCACCGACGCCACCCACATCAAGGTCTGCGGCAACTTCCGCCGCTCCGTCGCGGACCGAGATATAGCAAACAGCTACGTCCCGCTCGCCGACGTTTACCCGCAGCTCGTGGCGTCGCATCCCTCCGGCGTCCACTGCTTCGATATCGGCCTCGTCAAGACAGATCCGCCTGCCGACCCGAAGCACGAAGGCCACATGACCATCATCGAATAACGTCGCACCCACCCTATATCCCCCACCATGCAGACCTTCGCCGCGCTTCTTGAACGGCTGGTGCTCACGCCGTCGCGCAACGCAAAGCTCCAGCTGATCTGTGACTACCTGCGCCACACCGGCGACCCGTCGCGTGGCTGGGCGCTCGCGGCCATCACGGGCGATCTCGATATCCCGTCCGTGAAACCC
>JADFDL010000022.1 GCA_018262875.1 Rhodocyclaceae bacterium
CCCCCTCCGCCTTCAGCGCCTCCTGCAAACTGCCGAAGGCGGCATGGATCAATTTGAGGCGCGCATCGGCGATCAGCCTGCCCGCCCCGATCGCCGCCGGATCCCGGTCCAGCGCGATCAACCGCCCCTGTTCATTCAGTCGCCGGAGGATCAGCCGGCTGTGGCCGCCACGGCCGAAGGTCGCATCCACGTACACCCCGCCCGGCTTCACCGCCAGGGCGTCGACCGCCTCCTCCAGCAGCACCGTCTTGTGCTGCACTGTTTCACTCACAGCGTGAGCGTCTCCAGTCCCGGCGGCAGCAGCTTGTCGCCGAGGGCGAAGATCGCTTCCTGCTGCTGCTTCCAGCCGGCATCCGACCAGAGCTCGAAATGGTTGCCCTGGCCGACCAGCCACACTTCCTTCTCCAGCCCGGCGTACTGGCGCAGTTCCGGCGCAATCAGCAGGCGGCCGGCCGCGTCCATCTCCTCCTCGCGGGCGAAGCCGACCAGCAGGCGTTTCAAATAGGCGGATTGCTGTTCGAGGCTGGGCGCCGCAAGCACCTTGTCGCGGATGGGCTCCCAGGCAGGCAGGGGGTAGAGCAGGAGGCAGCGGTGGGGGTGCGCAGTGAGCACTAACGTTCCATTGGCAGCCGCCGCCAGGCTCTCGCGATGCCGCGACGGCACCGCCAGGCGCCCTTTCGCGTCGAGATTCAGCGCTGCAGCCCCCTGGAACATCCAACCCCCTCCTTTGACGGGAAACCGGGATTTCCGATTTCCCACTTTTTTCCACTATTTCCCACTTTAGTTGAACTCTAATGCAGGGTCAAGCGGAAATTTGCGAATTTTTCCAGACGCAACAAAGACTTAAGGGGTCGGCTTGAAACAAAATCTTGAAAAATTAATCTTTTAAAAACAATACGGATAGAACGTGAAGTGAAAGTCGAATATGAAGAGTAGCGACTTGCGCCGAAACATGGGGGATAGGGGGATTGGAAGTCCGCCGATAAGCCGGGTTCTGTAAGACAGCCGAAGCTGTCCGGCAGCCATTCCTCTGGGCGACGCGTTGCCGCGGCGCTCTAGCAGCCTACCCGGAAGCAGCGCGAGCAGCGCTATGGCTTCCCTATTTGGCCTTGCCCCGGATGGGGGTTACCTAGCCAGCCGTGTTACCACGGACTGCGGTGGGCTCTTACCCCACCGGTTCGCCCTTACCTGATCCCCTTGCGGGGCCATCGGCGGTATATTTTCTGTTGCCCTGTCCATCGCCTTGGGTCTTTCGACTTGCTGCGCCCGGCCGTTAGCCGGCATCCTGCTCTATGGGGCCCGGACTTTCCTCCATGCGCACGAGGCGCACAGCGGCTGCCTGGCGGACTTCCACGGCTATTATATCGCAACTACATTGTTTATTTTCAATACCTTACAAATTATTTTCAGGCTTGCCTTGATCTGCCACCGGGCTCATCCGAAAATAGCGGGGGAACGGAATGAGGCTTTCTTAGCAGGGGCCATCTCAAACCTCCGCTTCCTTTCAAGCCCCGCTTCGGCGGGGCTTTTTTTCGTCCGTCTTTTCCGAAAGCCGAAAATACCCATCCGGGCACGCCATAATGGCCTTGCACTTACGACAAGCTTGTTTTTTCATGGCCACCGAAAGACGTTCGCGCACGCTGATGGAGGATGCAACGCCGCGCGAAGCATGGGCCTGGGCGATGTACGACTTCGCCAACTCGGGCTACACGACGGTGGTGATCACTGCCGTCTTCAATGCCTACTTCGTCGCCGTCGTCGCGCAGCGCGCGCCCTGGGCCACGCTCGCCTGGACGGCAACACTCGCGGTTTCTTATGCGCTGATCGTTCTCACCGCGCCGCTGGTCGGCGCCTGGGCCGATGCGCGCGCCGCCAAGAAGCGGCTGCTCGCCTTCACCACCGCCGGCTGCGTCATCTTCACGGCGGCGCTGTATTTCACCGGTCCCGGCACGCTGGCCATTGCCGTGGTCTGCATCATCGCCTCCAATTTCTTCTTCGGCACGGGCGAAAACCTGATCGCCGCCTTCCTGCCCGAACTGGCGAAGAGCCGGGCCATGGGGCGTGTCTCCGGCTGGGGCTGGAGCCTGGGCTATCTCGGCGGCCTGCTCTCGCTCGGCGCCTGCCTGGCCTGGCTCTCCCAGGCCAAATCGGCTGGCCGCGAAACCGCGCAGGCGGTGCCGGAGACCATGCTCATCACCGCCGCGCTGTTCGCCCTCGCCAGCCTGCCGACCTTCCTCTTCCTGCGCGAGCGCGCCGTGCCGCAGTCGCCGGCGGGCGGCATCGCCCACACCGCATGGTCGCGCCTGGCGGCAACGCTGCATCGCGCGCGGCGCTTCCGCGACCTGTCGCGCTTCCTCGTCTGCACGCTGTTCTACCAGGCCGGCATCGCGGCCGTGATCACGCTGGCGGCAATCTACGCGCAGGAGGCGATGCATTTCTCCACCCACGACACGCTGGTGCTGATCCTGGTGGTGAACCTGACGGCGGCCTGCGGCGCCTTCGGCTTCGGCTACCTGCAAGACCGCATCGGCCACGTGCGCGCCATCGCGGCTACCTTGTGCGGCTGGATCCTGATGGTGACGCTGGCCTGGCTGGCCGAGGGTGCGACGCTGTTCTGGGTGGCGGCCAACATCGCCGGCCTGTGCATGGGCGCCTCGCAGTCGGCCGGGCGTGCCATGGTCGGCTTGCTGGCGCCGCCGTCAAGGCTGGCGGAGTTCTTCGGGCTATGGGGTTTCGCCGTGAAGCTGGCCTCGATCTTCGGCCCGCTGACCTACGGCCTGGTGAACTGGCTCTCCGGCGGCAACCACCGCCAGGCCATCCTGTTCACCGGCGCCTATTTCGTCGTCGGGCTGCTGCTGCTCTCGGGGGTGAACATGGCGCGCGGACGCCGCGCAGCGCTGCGCTCCGAACGCGAAGAGAACGCTACTGCGCCGGCGTAACCGGCGGCGCGGCAACGAACTTCAGCTTTTCCTGTTCCAGGCGGAAGGTGCCGAGCCGCGTGCCGGGCCTGGACGGCGGCGCCTTGAAGCGCTGCATCTCGCAGTTCTGCGTGCTGATGGCGTAGAAATTCGCGCCCTGCCTGAGAATCAGAATCGGCTCGGCGAACTCGCCTGCCTCGGGCTGCAGCACCTCCACGCTGATTTCCGCCAGCGGGGCGCCGTCGAGGCGGCTGCGGCGAAGGCAATCCGGCTGGCGTGTCATGATCGCTTCGATGTCGACCTCCTTGCGCCAGAACCAGGCCTGACGCACCTGCAGCGTCAGCGCGTGATCCGGCCCGGCCAGTTGCAGCGAGGCGGTCTCGTTCTTGCAGCCGGCAAGCAGGGGCAAGACGATCAGCAGGGGCCAGGCACGCATTTTCAGTATCTCAGTTTCCAATGCAGGGTTTCGCCGGCGCGCAGCGGCACCAGCGCGTCGTCGCCAAAGGGCAGGCTGTCCGGCACGCGCCAGGCCGCCTTCTCCAGCGTGATCTTCTCCGTGTTGCGCGGCAGGCCGTAGAAGTCGGCGCCATGGAAGCTGGCGAAGGCCTCCAGCCGGTCGAGCGCGCCGGCCGCCTCGAAGGCCTCGGCATACAACTCGATGGCGTTGAGCGCCGTGTAGCAGCCGGCGCAGCCGCAGGCCGCTTCCTTGGTGTTGCGGGCATGCGGCGCCGAGTCGGTGCCGAGGAAGAATTTCGGGTTGCCCGAGACAGCAGCGGCAACCAGCGCGCGCCGGTGCGTCTCGCGCTTGAGCACCGGCAGGCAATAGTGGTGTGGGCGCACGCCGCCGGCCAGCAGCGCGTTGCGGTTCATCAGCAGGTGGTGGACGGTAATGGTCGCCGCCACATTGGGCCCAGCCGCGGCTACGAACTGCGCCGCCTCCGCCGTCGTGATGTGCTCGAGCACAACGCGCAGCCGCGGAAAGCGCTGCACCACCGGCGCCAGCACGCGCTCGATAAAGACGCGCTCGCGGTCGAAGATGTCCACCTCGGCATCGGTCACTTCGCCGTGCACCAGCAGCGGCAAGCCGGCTTCCTCCATGCGTGCCAGCACGGCGGCGCATTTCCCGATGTCGGTGACGCCGGCATCCGAGTGGGTGGTGGCCCCGGCCGGATAGTACTTCACGGCATACACGAAGCCGCAGGCCTTCGCGCGGTCGATCTCCTCCGCCGGCATATTGTCCGTCAGATACAGCGTCATCAGCGGGGCAAAAGTCAGTCCCTGCGGCACGGCGGCAAGAATGCGCTCGCGGTAGGCGGCGGCCTGTTCGGTGGTCGTCACCGGCGGCTTCAGGTTCGGCATGACGATGGCGCGGGCGAACTGCCGCGCCGTGTGCGGCACCACGGTCGCCAGCGCGGCGGCGTCGCGCAGATGGAGATGCCAGTCGTCGGGACGGGTGAGGGTCAGGGTTTGCATGGGGGCGAATTATACGCAGCTAGTCCTTGCGCTTTTTCTCCAAGGCGAGATCGTAGAGCGCGTTCTTCGAGGCGCCGCTGATCTCGGCGGCCAGCTTCACCGCCCGCTTGAGCGGCAGTTCGCCAAGCAGTAGGTCGAGCACCCGCTCGGCCTCGACGGGCACGCCCTCGACGGGCGGGGGTGCTGCGACGGCCAGCACGAACTCGCCGCGGCGGCGGTTCTCGTCCGCCGCCAGCCAGGCCGGCGCCTCCGCCAGCGGCAAACTGACGATCGACTCGAACAGCTTGGTCAGCTCGCGCGCGATGACCAGGGTGCGCTGCGGCTCCAGCTCGGCCGCCAGGTCGGCGACGGCCTCTTCGATGCGGTGCGGCGCCTCGTAGAAAACCAGGGTGCAAGGAAATCCTTTCAGCGCGGCGATGGCCTTGCGCCGCGCCGCCTCCTTCGTCGGCAGGAAGCCGTAGAAGAGGAAATGCGGATCGGTCAGGCCGGAGGCGGAGAGCGTGGCAATGGCGGCATTCGGCCCGGGCACGGGAATCACCGCGAAACCGGCCTCGCGCACCGCCGCCACGGCGCGCGCACCGGGGTCCGAGACGGCCGGCGTGCCGGCGTCAGACACCAGCGCGACGGCCTTGCCCTCCCGCAGCAGGCGGATGAGCTTCTGCGCCGCCTCCGCTTCGTTGTGTTCGTGCAGGGCGATGCGCCGCGCCTGAATGCCGAGATGCTGCATCAGCCTGCCGCTGTGGCGCGTGTCCTCGCAGGCGATGGCGTCAACGCCTTTGAGCACATCCAGCGCGCGCAGCGTGATGTCGTCCAGATTCCCGAGCGGCGTCGCCACCACATATAATGCCGCTGTCTTGATCGCCTGGGCTTCGCCGTGATCCTTCATGCCGTTACCGAGCCGTTGTCGAACTGCCGCATTGTCGGGCGGCCGGCGCCGGGGCGCAAGGCATGAGTTCGGCCGGCGTCCTCGCCGAAGAACAGGCCGCACGCTTCCTGGCCGGCCAAGGCTTGAAAATCCTGGCGCGCAACTACCGCTGCCGCGGCGGCGAGATCGACCTCGTCTGCCGCGACGGCGCTACCCTGGTCTTCGTCGAGGTGCGCCTGCGCACCAATCGCGGCTACGGCGGCGCGGCAGCCAGCATCACGCCGGCCAAGCAGCGGCGCCTCACGCTGGCCGCCAACCATTACCTCGCCGGCAAACCGCTGCCTGCCTGCCGCTTCGACGCGGTGCTGCTCGACGGCGCGAAGCTCGACTGGATCCGCAATGCTTTCGATGCTGCGTAGCTTGCTGGCACTGTGCTGCTCCGCCTGCCTCGTCCTGCCGGCACAGGCCGAATCGATCAAGGTGCTGGTGCAAAGCTCGCCGCTGGCCGGCTTCCAGTTCTACGCCGGCCGGGACTTGTGGGACGAGATGAAAGCCGGCGACGCGCTGGTGCTGGCGCGCGAGCCGGAGAATGCGCACGATGCCCACGCTGTGCGCGTGGAATGGCGCGGCCGCAAGCTGGGCTATCTGCCGCGCGCGGAGAACCGCGCCGTGGCATCGGAGATGGATCGCGGCGGCAAGGTGACGGCGCGCATCACGCGCCTGAACCGTCATCTCGATCCCTGGAAGCGCATCCGGATCGAGGTGTACGTCGTGCTCTGACGACAAGGGGGAACCTTTCCCGCCATGCTAAAATCGGACGCAAAATCGCCATGAACCTTCTCGCACGCATCTCCCGGCAATTCAACGACAGCGCCCAGACCAAGCTGGCCGCCATGGAGACCCTCGCCGGCCCGATCGCGCAGGCGGTCGAGGCGATGGTGGCAAGCCTGCTCGCCGGCGGCAAGATCATGGCCTGCGGCAACGGCGGCTCGGCCGCCGATTCGCAGCACTTCGCCGCCGAACTGCTCAACCGCTTCGAGAAGGAACGCCCGCCGCTCGCCGCCCTGGCGTTGACCACCGACACGTCGACGCTCACCTCGATTGCCAACGACTATTCCTACGATCAGGTCTTCGCCAAGCAGGTGCTCGCGCTGGGTCAACCGAACGATTTGCTGCTGGCGATCTCGACCAGCGGCAATTCGCCCAACGTCGTCGAGGCCATCCACGCCGCCCACGAACGCGAAGTCCGCGTCGTCGCCCTCACCGGCAAGGGCGGCGGCGCCATCGGCCCGCTGCTGAAGACCACGGACGTGCACATCTGTGTGCCGGCCGACCGCACGTCGCGCATCCAGGAGGTGCACCTGCTCACGCTGCACTGCCTGTGCGACGGAATCGATTGCATGTTGCTAGGAGAGGATGCATGAAAAAATTGCTGATTTCCACCGTTCTGATTTCCCTTTCGCTGCCGGCCCTGCAGGGCTGCGTGCCGGCGGTCGCCACCGGCATCGGCGCCGGCGCCCTGATGATCGTCGACCGGCGCGCCGGCGAGACCTATCTCGCCGACGAGGCCATCGAAATCCGCTCGTTCAACCGCATCAGCGAGAAGTTCGGCGACAAGGTGCACGTCAACGTCACCAGCTACAACATGAAGGCGCTGCTCACCGGCGAAGTGCCGGACGAGGGCATCAAGGCCGAACTCGAGAAGGCCATCGCCGGCGTCATCAACGTCAAGGGCGTCACCAACGAGGTGACGGTCGGCGGCATCAGCAGCTTCAGCGCCCGCAGCAACGACACCTACATCACCTCCAAAGTGAAAGCGCGCTTCATCGACGCCAATAAGTTCCAGGTCAACCACGTCAAGGTGGTGACCGAATCCGGCACGGTGTTCCTGCTCGGCCTGGTCACGCGCAAGGAAGGCGACGACGCTGCCGAGATTGCCCGCACCACCGCCGGCGTGAAGAAGGTCGTGCGCGTCTTCGAGTACATCGAGTTCAAGGACGCGCAGCGCCTCGACAACCGCCCGCCGGAAGAGACGAAAGCCAAACCCGAGCAGAAGTAATCCCCGCATGCCGTTTACCGCGCCAGGATTCGAGGCCAAGCTCTGCCCACCCGGCGGGCTGGCGGTGCGCCTCGCCGGCCTGCCGCGCCCGCTGGTGTTCACCAACGGCTGCTTCGACATCCTCCACCGCGGCCACGTCACCTACCTGGCGCAGGCGCGCGCCCTGGGCGCCAGCCTGCTCGTCGGCGTGAATACGGATGCTTCGGCGAAGCGCCTTGGCAAGGGCGATGACCGGCCGGTCAACAGCCTGGAAGATCGCATGGCGCTGCTGGCGGCGCTGGAAAGCGTTTCGCTGGTGACCTGGTTCGACGAGGACACGCCGCTGGAACTCATCCGCGCCGTGCAGCCCGAGGTGCTGGTGAAAGGCGGCGACTGGCCGCCGGAACGCATCGTCGGCGCGGAGCTCGTGCTGGCGCGCGGCGGCCAGGTGCACTCCATCCCCTTCTGCCACGAGCGCTCCACCACCACCCTGCTGGCGAAGATCCGCTCGCTTTAATCCTTGATAACCGGTGCCCGCCGCAGGATGGTGGCGTGCACCAGCCCGACGTGGCTGCGCAGGGTGAACAGCATGTCGGCGAAGGCCAGCGGCGTCGGGATGTGCTGGATGTCCTCCTCGATGCGTTCCAGCTTCTCGAGCCACTCGGCGCGGCTGTGACGTTCCGGATTTGACTCGACCTCGGCCTCGAGGAACTTCAGCTCGCCGTAGCGCCGGTAGATGCGCGAACGCACCCGCCAGCTATAGAGGCCCGGCGCAAATTTCATGATGGGGATGAGCAGGGCGAATATCGGCACCAGCATGACCACCATGCGGTCGATCAGGTTCGCCGCCCAGAACGGCAGGTAGCGCTGCAGGAAAGGCTTGCCCGACTTGTAGTAGCGCTCGGCATCGGGCGAGGGCGGAAAGTCAGCCTGGCCGATACGGGGGAACTCGCCGGGACGCTGGAAAATCCCCGCTTCGCCATGCACCTCCTGCGCCGCCTGGAGCAGGAGTTGGACCAGCGCCGGATGGACGGACTCGTGCGCCACCAGGGTGGCCATGGGCGACACCAGCTTCACGTCGCGCGCCGGGATGTTGCGCGTCATGTCGATCGCCCCCTGCGGCAGCGTCAGGCGGGCCAGATGGGGGAAAAGCCGCACGTAGGCCTCGGCATGGGAAAAGCTCATGAGGCGCACGCCCTCGGTGTACAGCAGCGACCAGACCGCCGCCGAGCGCTCGGTGCCGACGAGGAACACCACGTCCGCCTTGCGGCTCTGCAGGGCCTCGACCGCCGACAGGCCGCCGAGCGGCAGCAGCGTGGCGTTCTTCGCGTCGACCCCGTTGGCCTCGAGCAACTGCAGCGCCAGCTTGCGCGTGCCGCTGCCCTCCGCGCCGACCGCCAGTCGGCGGCCCGCGAGCTGGGTCAGGCGGTCGAGTTCCTGCTGGCCGCGGTAGAACACCCAGAGCGGCTCGAAATACAGGTAGCCGAGCGATTGCAGCTTTTCGACGTTCACCCCGTTGGCCGTGCCGCTCTGCACGAGGGCGACTTCCGTGTCGTCGTCCTCGTCGAGCAGGCGCTTCAGGTTCTCCATGGAACCGGCCGAAGGCTGCTCGCGCAGCTCGATGCCGTTTCTTGCCAGCACCTGGCGATAGCGCTCGACATAAACCTCGTAGGAGCCGCCCGCCGCACCCGAGGAAATGTTGAGGAATTTCGGCGGCGCCGGCTTGATGAATTGCGCCGCCAGCCAGAAGCCGCCGATCAGCAGCAGCAGCGCCGGCAGGCCGACCGTCAGAAGATCGTGCAGGGAGAATTCGCGCAGCGGCTTGAGCTTGACCATTCGTCGCATCTTACAACTCCACTTGCGTGCCCAGCTCGACCACCCGGTTCGAGGGTATCTTGAAGAAGGCGGTCGCGCTTCCGGCGTTGCGGAACATGGCGACGAACAGTTTCTCGCGCCAGTAGGCCATTTCGGGCTTCACCTGCAGCCGGGCGATCAGCGTCTCGCGGCCGAGGAAGAACGAAGTCTCCATCATGTCGAAGGGCAGGCCCGCTTCAGCGCATTGTTCGAGCGCGGCCGGAATGTCCGGCTCGTCCTTGAATCCATATTGCACAATCACCTGCCAGAACTGCTCGTTGATGCGGTGTGCCTCGACACGGTCCACCTCTGGCACGTAGGGCACGTCATGCACTTGCACCGTGAGCAGGATAACGCGTTCGTGCAGGACTTTGTTGTGCATCAGGTTGTGCAGCAGCGCATGCGGCACGCCGTTCGGGTTCGAGGTCATGAACACTGCCGTGCCGGGCACCGCCGGCGGCGGCGCGACCTTCAGGCTTTCGATGAATCCGTTCAGGTCGAAGGCGTCGGCCTTCATGCGCGCGAACAGCAGGTCGCGGCCGCGCTTCCAGGTCGTCATCAGCGTGAACACCACCACGCCGACGGCCAGCGGGAACCAGCCGCCGTCGGGAATCTTCTCGACGTTGGCGACCAGGAAGACCAGCTCCCCCGCCAGAAAGAAGGAAAACAGCGCGCCGGCCCGCCACCATCCCCAACCCCAACCCTTGGCCGCCACTACCATCGCCAGCAGCGAGGTGATGACCATGTCGCCGGTCACCGCCAGGCCGTAAGCCGCCGCCATATTGCTCGACGAGCGGAAGCCGAGCACCAGCACCATCACGGCCAGCATCAGGCCCCAGTTCACCCCGGGCAGGTAGATCTGGCCCTGCTCCAGGTCGGAGGTGTGCTGCACCTCGACGCGCGGCACGAAACCGAGCTGCATCGCCTGGCGCGTGATGGAGAAAGCGCCCGTGATCACGGCCTGCGAGGCAATCACCGTGGCCAGGGTCGACAGGGCGATCAGCGGGTAGAGCGCCCAGGACGGCGCGGACAGATAGAAGGGGTTCCAGATCGCCTGCGGATCGCGCAGGATCAGCGCGCCCTGGCCGAAATAGTTCAGCATCAGGGCCGGCAGGACGAAGCTGAACCAGGCGAGCTGGATCGGCTTGCGGCCGAAGTGGCCCATGTCGGCATACAGCGCCTCGGCGCCGGTCACCGAGAGCACGACGGCGCCCATGGCGAACAGGGCGACGCCGGGGTTGTGCACGAGGAAGCCGAGGCCGTAGAGCGGATTGATGGCCTTGAGGACGTCGGGGTTCTGCGCCACGTTGGTCACGCCGAGGGTGGCGAGGGTGGCGAACCACAGCAGCATGACCGGGCCGAACAGCGCGCCGACGCGGGCGGTGCCCCGCTTCTGCACGAAGAAAAGGAAGAACAGCACCAGCAGTGCCGCCGGGATGACGAAGGGCTTGAGCGCCGGCGTCGCCACTTCCAGGCCTTCGACGGCCGACAGCACCGAAATGGCCGGCGTCACCATGCCGTCGCCGAAGAACATCGCCGCGCCGAGGATGCCGATCATCATGATCCAGCGTTCCTGGCGCGGGTTGCCCTTGGCGTCGGCCAGCGCCAGCGCGATAAGCGCCATGATGCCGCCCTCGCCGCGGTTGTCGGCGCGCATGATGAAGGTGACGTACTTGACCGCCACCACGACGATAAGCGCCCACAGGATCAGCGAGAGGATGCCGATCACGTTGTCGGGGGAATACGGCACCGGGTGGGTACCGGCGAAGGCTTCCTTCAGGGCATACAGCGGGCTGGTGCCGATGTCGCCGTAGACGACGCCGAGCGCCGCCAGCGTCAGCGCGGCGCGGCTGCTCTTGTGTTGCGGATTGGATTGCGACATGGCCGGCTTCAATTCGGAACGGGGAGGTTCATTTTCTCCCCGTCCGCCTTTCGCCACGCTGACAGGCTCGGGGCTAGAACGGAATATCGTCGTCCATGTCGCCGAAATTCGACGCCGCCGCCTTCTTGACGCCGCCGGCGGACGGTGCCGGCGCGGCTTCGCGCTCGCGCTGCGGCGCCTCGCCCGATCCCTGGCGGCTGCCCAGCATCTTCATCTCGTCGGCGCGGATCTCGGTGGTGTAGCGATCCTGTCCGTCCTTGTCCTGCCACTTGCGCGTGCGCAGGCTGCCTTCGATGTAGACCTGGCTGCCCTTCTTCAGGTACTGGCCGGCGATCTCGGCCAGCCTGCCGAAGAACGCGACGCGGTGCCACTCGGTGGCTTCCTTCTTCTCGCCGGTGGCCTTGTCCTTCCAGGTGTCCGTGGTGGCGATGCGGATGTTGCAGATCGCGTCGCCGCTCGGCGCGTAGCGGGTCTCCGGATCCGCGCCCAGGTTGCCGACCAGAATCACTTTATTCACCGATGCCATTTACGCTTCCCCTTCGATTAACTGGCGCACGCGCCGTTCGTCCCAACGTTCCAGATTGACTTTCAAATAGGCCATCCGCTTCTCGGGTTCCACCACCGCCTCGCGCACGCCGGGCAGGCCGGCGAGTTGCTCGCGCAGATTCTCCAGATCGACCTGCGGCTGGATACAGAACTCGCGCAGCGCCACGACCGACGGCGCCTGCATCGTAACTGCGATCACGAGCCAGATCAATGCCAGGGCGATGCCGACGCCGAAGACGCCCGCGGCGCCGTAATGCTTCGCCAGGACGCCGCCTACCGCGCCGCCGAGGAAGAGGCCGAGCGACTGTGTCGTGTTGTAGATGCCCAGCGCGGTACCCTTGGCCTGCGGCGGAGCGATGCGCGAGACGAGCGAGGGCAGGCTTGCCTCGAGGATGTTGAAGACGACGAAGAACACCACCAGGTTCGCCACCAGCGCATTGAACAGGCTGCTGCCGTAAAGAAAGCCGCCCTGTGCGAGCAGCAGTACGAAAACGGAGCCGACGAAGACCGGCTTGATGCGAGCACGCCGCTCGGCATAGAAGATCGGCGGCAGCATGAGCACGAAACTGGCCAGCACCACCGGCAGGTACACCTTCCAGTGTTCGTTCACCGGCAGGTCGCCGGTGGCGACGAGGGCGCCCGGCACCACGACGAACATCGCCATCTGGATGAAATGCAGCGTCAGAATGCCGAAGTTCAGGCGCATCAACTGCGGATTCAGCAGCACGTCCATGAAGCCGACCGGGGCATGGTCGTGATGCCCGGCCGGCGGCGGATCGGGCACGACCTTCGCCACCAGCAGAATCGCCGCCAATGCCAGGAGGCCGGTCAGGATGAAGATGCCGTGCAGGCCGATCACGGCATTGAGCGCTGGGGCCGCCACCAGCGACAGCGCGAACATCAAGCCGATGCTGGAGCCGATCAGCGCCATCACCTTGGTGCGGTGCTGCTCGCGCGTGAGGTCCGCCGCCAGCGCCGTCACCGCCGCGGAGATGGCGCCAGCGCCCTGCAAGGCGCGGCCGACGATGGTCCACCAGATGTCCGGCGCCGCGGCGGCCATGAAGCTGCCGGCGGCGAAAATCAGCAGGCCGATGACGATGACCTTCTTGCGGCCGTAGCGATCGGAGGCCATGCCGAAGGGCAGTTGCAGCGCCGCCTGGGTCAGGCCGTAGATGCCCAGCGCAACGCCGACCAGGGTCAGATTATCCCCGCCCGGCAGCTTCTGCGCGGCGAGAGCGAACACCGGCAGGATGAGGAACAGCCCCAGCATGCGCAGGGCGAAAATCGACGCCAGCGACAGGCCGGCGCGCAGCTCCTGCCGGGTCATGCGGTCGGGGTTTGCGGAAGACATGAAACGTGCTTGGCTTGAGACGCGGGAATTGCGTATATTAGCAGATTGCCCTTTTCGCCCTGAAGTCCCATGGAAGAAATCCGCATCCGCGGCGCGCGGACGCACAACCTGAAGAACCTGAACCTCGACCTGCCACGCAACCGGTTGACGGTCATCACCGGCCTGTCCGGCTCGGGCAAGTCCTCGCTGGCCTTCGACACGCTCTACGCCGAGGGCCAGCGCCGCTACGTCGAGTCGCTCTCGGCCTACGCGCGGCAGTTCCTGCAGCTGATGGAGAAGCCCGACGTCGATCTCATCGAGGGCCTCTCGCCGGCCATCGCCATCGAGCAGAAGGCCACCAGCCACAACCCGCGCTCGACGGTCGGCACCGTCACCGAGATCCACGACTACCTGCGCCTGCTCTTCGCCCGCGCCGGCACGCCGCACTGCCCGGAGCACGGCCAGCCGCTCGCCGCGCAGTCCGTCTCGCAGATGGTGGACCACGTGCTGGCACTGCCCGAGGACACCCGGCTGATGATCCTCGCCCCGGTGGTGGCCGGCCGCAAGGGCGAGCAGCTCGACCTGTTCACCGAACTGCGCGCGCAGGGCTTCGTGCGGCTGCGCGTGGACGGCAAAGTGCACGACATCGACGCCCTGCCGAAGCTGGCGAAGCACGGCAAGCACAGCATCGACGTAGTGGTGGACCGCCTCAAGGTGCGCGCCGACGCGCGTCAGCGCCTGGCCGAATCCT
>JADFDL010000229.1 GCA_018262875.1 Rhodocyclaceae bacterium
GGCCGGCGCGTCCGCGCAACTGGTTGTCGATGCGGCGAGATTCATGCCGCTCGGAGCCGATGATGTGCAGGCCGCCGGCCTTCACCACTGCTTCATGCAGCCCCTGCCATTCGCCGCGCAGCTGGGCGATGCGGGCATCCCTGTCGGCTTCTGCCAGCGCCCCCTCGGCGAGCAGGGCGTCCACCTGTTTCTCGGCGTTGCCGCCGAGCACGATGTCGGTGCCGCGGCCGGCCATGTTGGTGGCGATGGTGATCATGCCGGGGCGGCCGGCCTGGGCGACGATGAGCGCCTCGCGGGCGTGCTGCTTGGCGTTCAACACCTGGTGCGGCAGCTTCTCCTTGTCGAGCATGCCGGAGAGCAGCTCGGAGTTCTCGATGGAGGTGGTGCCGACCAGCACCGGCTGGCCGCGCCGGTGGCAATCGCGGATGTCGGCGATGATGGCGCGGTGCTTCTCCGGCGCGGTGCGATAGACCTGGTCCATGCGGTCGTCGCGGATCATCGGCTGGTTGGTCGGGATGACCACCGTTTCCAGCGCGTAGATCTGGTGGAATTCGTAGGCCTCGGTGTCGGCCGTGCCGGTCATGCCGGACAGCTTGCCGTACATGCGGAAGTAGTTCTGGAAGGTGATCGAGGCGAGCGTCTGGTTCTCGTTCTGGATCGACACGCCCTCCTTCGCCTCGACCGCCTGGTGCAGGCCGTCGGACCAGCGCCGGCCCGGCATCAGGCGGCCGGTGAACTCGTCGACGATGACGATCTCGCCGTTCTGCGAGACATAGTGCTGGTCGCGGTGGAACAGGCTGTGGGCGCGCAGCGCGGCGTAAAGGTGGTGCATGAGCAGGATGTTGGCCGGCTCGTAGAGGCTGCCGCCCTCGGGCAGCAGGCCCAGGCGGGCGAGGATCTCCTCGGCGTGCTCGTGGCCGGTTTCCGACAGCAGCACCGAGTGCGCCTTCTCGTCCACCCAGTAGTCGCCCTCGCCCTTCTCCTCCTTCTGCCGGGTGAGCAGCGGCGCCACCTGGTTCAGGCGCACGTAAAGGTCGGTGTGGTCCTCGGCCTGGCCGGAGATGATCAGCGGCGTGCGCGCCTCGTCGATGAGAATGGAGTCGACTTCGTCGACGATGGCGTAGCCGAGCTTCTTCTGCACCCGGTCCTTGACCGAGTAGACCATGTTGTCGCGCAGATAGTCGAAGCCGAACTCGTTGTTGGTGCCGTAGGTGATGTCGGCGGCGTAGGCGGCCTGCTTCTCCTCGTGCGGCATCTGAGAGAGATTGACGCCGACGCTCATGCCGAGGAAGCGGTAGAGCCTGCCCATCCACTCGGCGTCGCGCGAAGCCAGGTAGTCGTTCACCGTGACGACGTGAACGCCCTTGCCGGACAGCGCGTTGAGGTAGGCCGGCAGGGTGGCGACCAGGGTCTTGCCCTCGCCGGTGCGCATCTCGGCGATCCTGCCGTCATGCAGCACCACCCCGCCGATCATCTGCACGTCGAAATGGCGCATGCCGAGGGCGCGCTTGCCCGCCTCGCGCACCACGGCGAAGGCTTCCGGCAGGAGGTCGTCGAGCGCTTTGCCGGCGGCAACTTGCTGGCGAAACGCGTCGGTCTTGCCGCGCAACTGCTCGTCGGAAAGGGCGCCGATGGCCGGCTCGAACGCGTTGATGGCGCGCACGGCCTGGCCGTACTGGCGGATCAGCCGGTCGTTGCGGCTGCCGAATATTTTCTTGAGGAGGCCGGAGATCATGCGGAAACGCGATGGATTGCGCAAAAAAGGATGGATTTTAACACGCCGCCCATGACCGGGCGGCGTGGTCGTCCGCCGGACGCTTTATTTGCGGCGGTAGGAGGCGAGCTTCTGCTGCTGGGCGTTCTGCAGGAAACGATTGGGATTTTGCGCGGCGCCCTTGAAGCGGACTTCGAAATGCAGATGCGGGCCGGTGGAGCGGCCGGTCGTGCCGACCTCGGCGATCTTCTGGCCGCGCTTGACCAGGGCGCCCTGCTTGACCAGCAATCTGGAGGCGTGGGCATAGCGGGTGATCAGCTCGTTGCCATGGTCGATCTCGACCAGGTTGCCGTACTGCGGATGGCGCTCGGCGGTCACGACGATGCCGGCTGCGGCAGCCGCGATCTGGGTGCCGGCATCGGCTATGAAGTCGATGCCCTCGTGCATGGCCTGCTCGCCGGTGAAGGGGTCGATGCGCCAGCCGAAGCCGGAAGCGTTCCAGTGCGCATTGACCGGCAGCGAAGTCGGCAACTGGTTCCTTTTCACCCGCTCGTCCATCAGTTCCGACTCGATCAGGCCGAGATAGTCGCTCTTCGACTCCAGTTGCCGGGAAAGCTGATCGAGCTGGCGCTGCAGGCCGTCCGGTGTCAGCGGCTTGGTCGGCGCGATGAGGGGGCCGCCCTGCCCGGGCTTGTCGACCGGCTTGGTCTCCTGCGCCTTGATGCCGGAGAGCTGGCCCAGGCGCTCGCCCAAGGTGTCCAGTCGCATCAGTTGCGCCTGCATCTGGCCCAGGCGCACCGCCATGGCATTCAGGTTCTCGCGCAGGAAATCCTGGGTTTTCTGGGTTTCCTGCTCGCGCACGCTCATCAGCAGGCTTTGCAGGAAGGGCAGGCGCACTTCCGCCGCATGGCGCACCGTGACGTAGGAAAACAGCGAAGACACGGCCAGCACCGTCAACACGAGGCCGGCAACGGCCAGTGCCAGATGACGCAGGGTGATCTTGATGGACCGGGCAGTTGCCATGCGGTCGGAGACGAGAATAATATGCACGCCGTCCCTCCAAAAAATAATCTCAAATGGCAGCGCGTTCTCTGGACGCTTACCTGAATTCCGCCGGCGATCTGGCGCGCTTGTCCGCGCATGCCGGGCGGCTGATCAAACTGCAGCGCGTTTTCGAGCAAATCGCGCCTGCCTATCTGACCGCGTCAAGCCACGTGGCCAACCTCAAGCTGGGGAGGGTCGTTATCCACGCCGATTCCGGCGCGGTCGCGGCAAAGCTGAGGCAGATGCTGCCGAGCCTTGTCGACGAATTTTCTTTGAAGGGTGCAGAGATTACCGAAATACAGGTCAAGGTGCAACCCAGCGGTGTTGCGCTGCAACATAAAAAGAGAGTAGTCGCTGCCGCCGTCGGATCGCCGGCCAAGACGGGATTGAGTCGCCTTGCGGAGGAATTGCCGGCGGGTTCGCCGCTGAAGGAGGCGGTGGAACGGCTGGTGAAACGATCGCGCTGATTGCTTGCCCAAGTCGGCCTTCAGGCCGACTTGGGCGACCGTTCTCGGCCTGAAGGCCGACCTACAGGACGATCACCCGTTCGAAGAACATCAGCGCCAGGACGATCAGGGTGAACAGCGCGGCGTATTTGGTCACCTGCCAGGACAGGCGCAAAAAACGCCGGTCGCGGGTAATCAGGAAAGCGACGATGCCGGCGCCGATGGTGATGGCCACCAGTACGCCGACGATCCGCAGCAGCAGCATTGTGGAACCGGCGCCCTACGCCGGCTGGGCGAACAGCCGG
>JADFDL010000230.1 GCA_018262875.1 Rhodocyclaceae bacterium
CTCGCCGAAGTGGGTGCCGCAGATGGGCGACGCGGCGGATGTGATGGCCGCGATCATGAAAACTGCGCGCCGCCCCGGCGTGGGCTACCCGGTGCTGGTGCCCAACATGAAGGGCTTCGAGCAGGCCCTGGCCGCCGGCGCGCAGGAGATCGCCGTCTTCGCCGCCGCCTCCGAGGCCTTCTCGCAGAAGAACATCAACTGCTCCATCGCCGAGAGCCTGGAGCGCTTCCGTCCCGTCATGGAAGCGGCGCGGCAGAACGGCATCCGCGTGCGCGGCTACGTCTCCTGCGTGCTCGGCTGCCCCTACCAGGGCGAGGTGCCGCCCGCCGCCGTCGCCGAAGTGGCGGCGCGCCTGCACGAAATGGGCTGCTACGAGATTTCCCTCGGCGACACCATCGGCGTCGGCACGCCGGCCTCCGTTGCGCGCATGCTCGACGAGGTGGCGCTGCTGGTGCCGGTCGAGCGCCTCGCCGGCCACTACCACGACACCTACGGCATGGCGCTCGCCAACATCTATGCCTCGCTCGGGCGCGGCGTCGCCGTCTTCGACGCCTCCGTCGCAGGACTCGGCGGCTGCCCCTACGCCGCCGGCGCCTCGGGCAACGTCGCCACCGAGGACGTGGTGTACCTGATGAACGGCCTCGGCATCGAGACCGGCGTCGACCTCGACCGCCTGGTCGATGCCGGCGCGTACATCTGCGCCGAGCTGGGCCGCGAGCCGTCCTCGAAGGTGGCGCGCGCCGTGCTGGCCAAGCGGAGAAAAGTATGAAGGAGGCTTTGCAACCCGGCCTCGAACACGAGCTGCGCTACACGGTGCCGCCCGACAAGACCGTGCCCTGCCTTTATCCAGAGAGCGCATCCTTCCGAGACATGCCGCAGGTCTTCGCTACCGGCTTCATGGTCGGCCTGCTCGAATGGTGCTGCCTGGAGCTGGTGAAGCCTTATCTCGACTGGCCGCGCGAGCAGAGCGTCGGCACCCACGTCGACGTCTCGCACATCGCCGCCACGCCGCCGGGGCTGACCGTCACCGTCAAGGCGCGCCTCGAAGAAGTGGATGGGCGCCGCCTGGTGTTCTCCGTCCGGGCGCACGACGGCGTCGACCTCATCAGCACCGGCCGCCACGAGCGCTTCATCATCGATGCCACCAGGTTCAATGCGCGCATGGCCAAAAAACGGAGCAAGCCGTGAGCGTGCAATCGCCCTGCATCGACGTTTGCCGCATGGACGCGAAGAGCGGCCTGTGCGAAGGCTGCCTGCGCACGCTCGACGAGATCGCCGGCTGGGCTACCGCCACGGACGATGCGAAACACCTCATCCTAGCCGCCATCGCCCAGCGTCGCGTGCGGCTCGACGCCGTGCCTGAATCCCTGCGCGGAGACTGCGACAGATGAATAGCATGGAGCGGGCGCAGCCCGCGAACGACCGTCACCCCCTTCCCCGGGAAGGGGGGCGGGGGGATGGCGGTCCAGGCACTGCCAACTGGTACTTCGACTTCATCTCCCCCTTCGCCTACCTCCAGTCCGAGGCGCTCGCCCGCTTCGACAACAAGCTGGCGATCCGCCCGGTGCCGGTGCTCTTCGCCGGCCTGCTCAAGCATTGGGGCCAGAAGGGCCCGGCCGAGATGGCGACCAAGCGCCGCTTCACCTACCGCCAGGTGCAGTGGGTGGCCGAGAAGAACGGCATCCCCTTCCGCTTTCCGCCGCAGCATCCCTTCAACCCGGTGCGCCCGCTGCGCGCCGCCGTGGCGCTGGGCGCCTCGATGGCGGCCATCCATGAAATCTTCCGCTTCATCTGGGGCGAGGGCCGCGATCCCAACGATCCGGCCGAGTGGGCCGAGCTGGCGCGCCGCCTCAACGCACCCGACCTCGACGCGCGCTGCAACGACGCCGCCGTGAAAAGTCAGTTGCTGCAGAACGGCGAGCGGGCGCTCGCGGCCGGCGTCTTCGGCGTGCCGACGCTGGCCGTCGACGCCGAACTCTTCTGGGGCTTCGACGCCACCGACATGGCGCTCGACTGGCTGGCCGATCCGCAGATGTTCACGCGCGGCGAATACCCGCGCATCGACAGCCTGCCGGTCGGCGCCGCGCGCAAAGAGGCATCGTGAGCCTGCTGCCCCAACAGATCCGCGTCCTCGAGCGCGGCTGGCTCTCCGCCAACAACATCGTCTTCCACGAAGGCGCGGAAGCGACGCTGGTCGACTCTGGCTACCTCACCCACGCCGATCAGACGCTGGCGCTCGTCGAGCACGCGCTGGAAGGGCGCCGGCTCGTGCGACTGATCAACACCCACTCGCACTCCGACCACATCGGCGGCAACGCCTCGGTGCGCCGCGTCCACGGCTGCCGCATCCTCGTGCCCGAGGGCATGGCGCCGGCGGTGGCCGACTGGGACGAGGACGCGCTGCTGCTCTCCTCCGCCCACCAGCAGGCGGAGCCCTTCGAATTCGACGCGACGATTGCCCCCGGCGACGAGCTGGAGATGGGCGGCATCCGCTGGCAGGCGCTGCACGTGCCGGGCCACGACATGCACGCGCTGGCCTACCATGCGCCGCGGGAACGCATCCTGATTTCCGGCGACGCGCTGTGGCAGGACGGCTTCGGCGTCATGTTCGCCGAATTGCACGGCGATCCGAGCGGCCTGCCGGCGCAGCGGCGCACGCTGGAGACGCTGCGCGAGCTCGATGTCGGCGTCGTCATCCCCGGCCACGGCGCGCCCTTCGCCGATTACCAGGCCGCCGTGGCGCGGGCGCTCGCGCGTCTCGCCGCCTTCGAGCAGAGCCCCGAGCGCATGGCGAAGAGCGCCATGAAGGCGCTGTTCACCTTCACCCTGCTGGAAAAGCGGCGCATGCCGCGCGCCGGCATCGGCGACTACTTCGGCCAGGTCGCCATCTTCCGCGACGTCTCGCGGAACTTCTTCCGCAAGGAGCCGGCCGCCGTCGCCGCCCAGGTCATCGACGAGCTGCTCAAGGCCGGCGTGCTGATGGAGCAGGACGGCGACATCGTCTCGCGCGGCTGACCATGACAGGCCCGGCCCCCTCCCGCGCCGGCTGGATCGCGGTGTTCGCCACCATCTGCATCTGGACCGGCTTCATCCTCGTCAGCCGCCACGGCGGCAAGGGCGTGCTCACCGGCTGGGATGTCACCGCGCTGCGTTTCGGCGTCGGCGCGCTGATCGCCGTGTTCTTCCTGCCGCGCGTCGCGCTGCCGCCCCTCAAGGTGATCGCGCTGTTCTCGCTCTTCGGCGGCATCGGCTACGCCACCGCCGTGTACGCCGCCTTCCGCCTGGCGCCGGCGGCGCACGCCTCGGTGCTGATGCCCGGTGCGCTGCCCTTCGAGACGGCCGTCATCGCCTGGCTGTGGCTCGGCATGAAGCCTTCGCGGCCGCAGCGCATCGCCCTCGCGCTCGTCTTCGCCGGCATCCTGCTCACCGCCGCCGACACCTTCTCGCACGGCCCGCGCCTCACCGGCCTGCAGCTCGCGGGCGACGCGCTGTTCCTCTGCG
>JADFDL010000231.1 GCA_018262875.1 Rhodocyclaceae bacterium
CGGGCCTCATTCTCCGCGGCGGTCTGCATCGCTGGCGCCGCAGCCTGTGGAAATTCATCGAGGGTAACGAAATCGAAAACGAGGCGCATCCGACGAGTGGCGCTTGCTGCAACCGTCCGCCTGTGGGGTCGCGCTAAGGGATCCGGTATCGCTAACGAAAATGTCATTTCCGGGTCACGTTCGCGTTGGGTTGTCGCGGCTACAGTGCAAGGGACGTGAAACTCATCGAAGTCGATCAAAATCTGGGAGGATGCATGAAACAACGTTCCAACGACATGAACTACAAGGATCCTGTTTGCGGCATGGTCGTCAGCCGACTCACCGCAGCAGCGGATGTTGAGTATCGACGCAAGACATACTACTTCTGCGCACAGGTATGCAGGGACGCATTCCTCGCCGATCCGCAAGGCTATCTGCGGGCTCATCGCCAGCATGGCATGCCACCCAAGAAGGTGTCGGCGGGAGAGTACGATGCAAAGCCATGACCATGTGACGCAACAGGCGACGCCGCCGACCGTCACCGAAACAAGCCACCGTTCCCGTTGGGTATTCGGCGGTTTCGCGCTCCTCGCCGTTCTGCTCCTGGCTTTTGAGCACCGCATGCATCTCTCCGGCCTGATTGGCTGGCTGCCCTACCTGATCCTGCTGGTCTGTCCGCTGATGCACCTGTTCATGCACGGCGGCCATGGCCATGGCGGAGGCGACGGCAGATCCAACGATGGAGCAGAAAAATGACAGAAACTGCTCCCGCCTATGGCTTGTGGTCGCTGGCACTGATCAACTCGGCCCTGTTCATCTTCTTTGCCTTCAGCTTTTTCAAACCTCAAAGCGCTCGCGACTGGCGCACTCTGGGCATGTTTTCGGCCTTCGTGGTTGCGCTGTTCACGGAAATGTATGGCTTTCCGCTCACCATCTATCTGCTCTCCGGCTGGCTGACCAAGCAGTTCCCCGGCGTTGACTTCCTTGCCCACGACTCGGGTCATCTTCTGGAAGTGATGTTCGGCTGGCGCGCCAATCCGCACTTCGGACCGTTCCACCTGTTGTCTGCCGCGTTCATCGGTGGCGGCTTCTGGCTGCTAGCAGCCGCATGGCGCGTGCTCTATGCGGCGCAGGCAAGCGGCCATCTGGCGACCAGCGGCCCTTACGCGCGTGTGCGCCATCCGCAGTACATCGCCTTCGTCCTGATCATGGTCGGATTCCTGCTTCAATGGCCGACGCTGATCACGCTGGTGATGTTCCCCATCCTGCTCATTGTGTATGTGCGTCTCGCCTGGCGCGAGGAACGCGATTCCGCTGCCGCGTTCGGCGCGGCTTGGACCCGCTATGCGCAGGCGACCCCGGCCTTCTTTCTGCGGTGGGGCGATGATCAAGCGTCGTTCAAGAACTGAAACCACCATCGACCACCGGGTTCGAAGGAGAAGCTGATGAACAAGTCTGAGCAACCGATCGAGCCCAGAGGTATCGCACCAACTCATGGCGGCCCGCGTCGTCACGGCCAGAGTACAGACCATTACCATGCCCACTTTGCCGGGAGCGTGACGGATCCGGTATGCGGCATGGACGTGCCGCTGGATGCCGGCAAGCCGACCGCAGAACACGCGGGCGCGGTCTATCACTTCTGCTCGCAGAAATGCCACGACAAGTTCGTTGGCGACCCGCAGCGCTATCTGTCTCCCGCGCCGACGAAAGCGTGGGCAGCACCGGCGGACACGGAATATGTCTGCCCAATGCACCCGGAGGTGCGCCAAATCGGGCCGGGAACCTGTCCGAAGTGCGGCATGGCGTTGGAACCCGTCGTGCCAGAACTGGAACATGAGGAAGACAATGGCGAGTATCTGGATTTCCGGCGACGCTTCTGGGGCAGTCTGCCGCTCACCGTCGTCGTGGTCCTGCTGGCCATGGCCGGACACCTCATCGCCGGATTGACCCCGGAGGCACGAACCTGGGCCGAGTTGCTGCTCAGCGTTCCCGTCGTCCTTTGGGCGGGCGGGCCGTTCTTCGTGCGCGGCTGGCAGTCCATCGTGCGGCGCAGCCCGAACATGTGGACCCTGATTGGCATCGGCACCGGTGCCGCCTTTGTCTATAGTGTCGTGGCAGCCGTGGCGCCCGGCCTGTTCCCAGCCTCGTTCGAGGCCCACGGCCGCGTCGGCGTCTATTTCGAGGCGGCGGCGGTAATCATCTCGCTGACCCTGCTTGGGCAGATGCTGGAGTTGCGCGCCCGCTCGAAAACCTCGGCGGCAATCAAGTCCCTGCTCGGCCTCGCGCCCAAGACCGCCCGGCGCATCCAGCCGGACGGCAGGGAAGAGGATGTGCCGCTGACGCACGTTCACGTCGGTGACATCCTGCGTGTGCGGCCCGGCGAGAAAGTTCCGGTGGACGGCGAAGTCACGGAAGGTGCCAGCGCAGTTGACGAATCCATGCTGACCGGCGAACCCCTGCCGGTGACCAAGCGGCCCGGCGACAAGGTGATCGGTGCGACGCTGAACACCTCAGGCAGCCTGGTAATCCGCTCCGAAAAAGTCGGCGCCCAGACCGTGCTCGCCCAGATCGTCCAGATGGTCGCCCAGGCGCAGCGTTCCAGGGCGCCGATGCAGCGCCTGGCCGACGTCGTGGCCGGTTATTTCGTCGTCGCAGTGGTCGGCATAGCGCTCGTTTCCTTCTTCGTCTGGGGGATTTTCGGCGGCGAGCGCGGCTGGCTGTTCGGCCTGATCAACGCCGTTTCAGTGCTCATCATCGCCTGTCCCTGCGCCCTGGGCCTGGCCACGCCCATGTCGATCATGGTCGCCACCGGCAGGGCCGCCACGCAGGGCATTCTCTTCCGGGATGCGGCGGCCATCGAGCGCCTGCGGGAAATCGACACCCTGATCGTGGACAAGACCGGCACGCTGACGGAAGGCCGTCCGGCCTTCGAGCGCGCCGTGGCGGCAGCGGGCATCTCCGAGGACGAGGTTCTGCGGCTGGCGGCCAGTCTCGACCAGGGCAGCGAACATCCGCTGGCTGACGCTATCGTGCAGGCGGCGCGCAACAAGGGGCTGGTACTGGAGAAGGCCGAAGGCTTCGAGTCCTCCAGCGGCATCGGCGTGCGCGGCGGTGTCGGCGGACGCCGCTTCGCCCTCGGCAACAGCGTGCTGATGGAGCAGGAAGGCGTCGATGTGTCACCCCTCGCGGCGCAGGCTGAAGAACTGCGGTACAACGGAGCAAGTGTCATGCACCTCGCTGCCGACGGACGGCTACTGGGCCTGCTGGCAGTCGCCGATCCGATCAAGGCAAGCACACCGGAAGCTCTGGCGGTGCTGCGCCAGGCGGGGCTGCGAGTGATCATGGCCACCGGCGATGGTGAGACGACGGCGCGCGCCGTCGGTCAGCGGCTCGCTATCGACGAGGTGCACGGCGAGGTCAAGCCGGCCGACAAGCTGGCGCTGGTCGAGCGCCTGCAGAAGGAGGGGCGTGTCGTGGCGATGGCCGGCGACGGCATCAACGACGCCCCGG
>JADFDL010000232.1 GCA_018262875.1 Rhodocyclaceae bacterium
CACCGCCTCCTTGGTCTTGTGCATGGCCGGAGCGATGATGTGCGAAGGCGGCTCGTTGTCGCTGATTTGCAGGATGTACTCGCCCAGATCAGTCTCCACCGGCTGCACCCCGGCCGTCTCCAGCGCGGCGTTGAGGCCGGCCTCTTCCGAGAGCATGGACTTCGACTTGATGGCCTTCCTGATGCCGTGGCGGCGGGCGATGTCGACCACCAGACGGCAGATCTCGGCGCCGTCGCGCGCCCACAGCACCTGGCCGCCGCGCCGCGTCGCCTCCTGTTCGAAGCGCTCCAGCCACAGGTCGAGGTCGGCGATGCAGGTGTCGCGGATGGCCTGGGAGGCGGTGCGCGTCGCCTCCAGGTCGATGTCGGCGACGGCGCGCTTGCGACCGTCGACGAACAGCGCCTTGGCCGTGCCGAGCTTGGCCTGCAGCGCGCGGTCGGCGGCGGCGGCGGACGCGCGCGCCTTGAAGTGCATGGAGCGTATTTCCATATATCCATTCACCACCAAGGCGCCAAGGCACAAAGAGACACCAGGATTGCTTGGTGAAACCTGGTGTCTTGGCGCCTTGGTGGTTCAGTCTTTTTCCGGTTTCACGATCTGATATAGTATTCCGCCATTCGATTCAACGGAAGCCGATCTTGCCCCAGCCCGAAGCAAAAAGCTCCATCCAGGTCATCGAACGCATGATGACGCTGCTCGACGTGCTGGCGCACCACCACGACGCCGTCAGCCTGAAGCTGCTGTCGCAGGAGACCGGACTGCATCCGTCCACCGCCCATCGCATCCTCGGCGCCATGACGTCGAACGGCTTCGTCGAGCGCGCCGAGCCGGGCGCCTATCGCCTCGGCATCCGCCTGCTGGAACTGGGCAACATCGTCAAATCGCGCATCAACATCCGCCAGGTGGCGCTGCCTTTCATGCAGGCTCTGCACGGCCGGATCGGCGAAAGCGTGAACCTCGGCGTGCGCCATGACGACGAAATCATCTACGTCGAGCGCACTTCCAGCGGCCGTTCCTCGGTGCGCGTGGTGCATCTCGTCGGCGCCCGCGCGCCGTTGCATGCCACCGCCGTCGGCAAGCTCTTCCTCGTCGAGGACGGCCTGCAGAAGCTGCGCGAGTACGCCAGGCGCAGCGGCTTGCCCGGCTTCACGCCGACTTCGCTCACCACCCTGCCCGCCCTGGAAAAGGAACTCGACCGCGTGCGCCGCCACGGCGTCGCCTTCGACAACGAGGAAATCGAGCAGGGACTGCGCTGCGTCGCCGCCCCGGTGCGCGACGACTCCGGCGAACTGGTCGCCGGCCTTTCCGTCTCGGCGCCGGCCGAGCGCTATGACGCCGAGTGGATCCCCCTCATCAAGCAGGCGGCCGACAATATCTCCAACGCGTTGGGCTTCGCGCCAAAAAAATAGGCCGGCGTCCGCCGGCCTGTTGCCCTTGTCGAAATGTCTAGCCGGCCGTGCGGCGGACCAGCGCGGCGCTGGGCCGCGTGGAGTTCGTCGAGGCGTTCTCGATCCAGCGCTTGATGCGGTTGGCGTCGCCGATGCGCGTCAGCCGGCCCCAGGAATCCAGCAGCACAATGACCACCGGCTTGTTGTTGAGCCAGGCCTGCATCACGAGGCATTTGCCCGCCTCGCGGATGTAGCCGGTCTTCGACACGGCGATTTCCCAGCCGGAGGCCGGGCTGCGTACCAGAGTGTTGGTGTTGTGAAAGGCAACCGGACGCCCGCCCACCAGCATGGTGCGCTCGCTGGTAGTGGACAGCTCGCGGATGAGCGGGTAGTGGGAAGCCGCGGCCACCATCTTGGTCAGGTCGCGCGCGCTGGAAACGTTGGCGGCAGTCAGCCCGGTCGGATCGGAGAACTGGGTGTCCTTCAATCCAATTGCGGCAGCCTTGTGATTCATGGCCTCGATGAACGCCGCGGCGCCGCCCGGGTAGTGGCGGGACAGCGCGGAAGCGGCGCGATTTTCGGAAGCCATCAGCGCCAGCAGCAGCATGTCCTCGCGGGAAAGCTGCGCACCCACCTTCAGGCGCGAACGGGTTCCTTTGAGGGTATCCACGTCCTCATGCCCAATGCTGAGCGATTCTGTAAGGGAAAGCTGGGCGTCCAGCACCACCATCGCCGTCATCAGCTTGGTGATGGAAGCAATCGGCAGCACGGCGCCGGAATTCTTCTCGAAGAGAATATCCCCGGAGGACTGGTCCTGCACCAGCACGGCGGAAGACTGCAGCAAAAGGTTGTCGGAATCCTGCACTTCCACGCGGTTCTCGACTTTCTTTACGGGCTTGGCCTTGCGCTTGGCCACCGGCTTCTTGGTCGAGGCCGCTTCGGCGGGTGCGGTATCGAGCATGCCGATGGCCAGGGCCACGCAGATCGCCAGCAGGGTCGTCAACTTGGATTTCACGCACTCATCCTCTTCGGATTAGGGTTATTCGAGTTTAGCACCAAAAACAAAAATTGCAATTCAAATAAGCTGTTAGCTTGTTTTTCTAAAGTTACTTCGATATTTGAGGCCTAGACGATTCTAAGAAAAGTACGCACTTCCTCTCGGCGCGCCATCGTATCCGTATAGCCGAGCTCGATCAAGGCGCGGGTATAGGACTGTTCGAAAAGGAGATAGCTCGCAAGCGCAGAACCGGCCTTGCTGGTGGCGCCGATGCCGCGCAACATGGCCCGCACCGGCCAGGGCAGGCTCTTGACGTGCCGCGCGGCCATGTAATCCAGGCGCTGCGAGGGTGAGATCACCAATGTCTCGATGTTGCGCAACGGAAGACCGGCTTTCTCCCGCAGTTCTTGCGGAATGATCGAGACCGTGTTGTTGATGCGCTGCAGGCGCTCCAGGTCGACGTGCAGGCTGTCGAGGAAAATCGACGACAGGGCATGGCCGGCGATCTGGGCCAGTGGCGGATAGGTGTCGCCGCGCTTCCTGCCTTTCTCATCCTTCATGCGGCCGGACCCTATCACCAGGATGCGCTCGGCGCCGAGATGGATGGCGGGAGAAACAGGCGCCAGTTGCCTCATCGAGCCGTCGCCGAAGTATTCGCGGTGGATCTTGATGGCGGGGAAAATGAAGGGGATGGCGCTGGAGGCGAGCAGGTGCTCCACGCCGAGGCGTGCCCGCGCACCTGCCCGATGAGTGCGTTTCCAGGTTTCCGCGCTGGCGGCGGATTGAAAAAAACTGATGCTGTGTCCGGTCAGATAGCCAGAGGCAGTGATGGAAACGGCGTACAGGGCGCCATTCTCGATGGCCGCGTCGATCCTTCTGAAATCCAGGCTGCGCTCGATCAGGTGCCGCAACGGCGTGTTGTCGAGCAGTGAACGCGGGCTGTGCTTGAAAAGCCAGCCGAACATGAAGGCCGACAGCCAGTTGAGGCCGCTGGCGCCGATCCCCAGCGCATCTGCGCGATAGACATCGGACGCATGAAAATTCCGCCAGACATCCTGCAGGTAACGCACGCCCTTGTCGAAATCCTCGGCGCAGCAC
>JADFDL010000233.1 GCA_018262875.1 Rhodocyclaceae bacterium
GTCGGCATGATCTTCTCGCTGATCCTGCTGGCACCATCCTGGGGTGGCATGATCAACGGCATCATGACGATGTCCGGCGCCTGGCACAAACTGCGCGACGATCCGATCCTCAAGTTCCTCATCACCAGCCTGTCGTTCTACGGCATGAGCACCTTCGAGGGGCCGATGATGTCGATCAAGACGGTCAACGCCCTGTCGCACTACACCGACTGGACGGTCGGCCACGTGCATAGCGGCGCGCTCGGCTGGGTGGCCTTCATCTCGATCGGTTCGATCTACTACCTGATTCCGCGCCTCTTCGGCAAGGAACAGATGTACAGCATCAGGCTGATGACGGCGCATTTCTGGATCGCCACCATCGGCGTCGTGCTCTACATCGCCGCCATGTGGATCGCCGGAGTCATGCAGGGCCTGATGTGGCGCGCCACCAACCCGGATGGCACGCTCACCTATGCCTTCGTCGAGAGCGTCAAGTCCACCTATCCGTTCTGGACCATCCGCTTCTTCGGCGGCCTGATGTTCCTCACCGGCATGCTGCTGATGGCCTGGAATGTCTGGAAGACCATCGCCGGCGCGAAGGCCTATGACGCACCGGTGCTGGCGCCGGCCGGGCAGCACGCCTGAACGAAGGGAAAAGAAATGAAACTCACACACGACTTCATCGAACGCAACATCGGCTGGATGATCGGCCTGACCATCCTCGTCGTCAGCGTCGGCGGCCTGGTCGAGATCGTGCCGCTGTTCTTCCAGAAATCCACCACCCAGCCGGTGGCCGGCCTCAAGCCCTACGATGCGGTGCAGTTGACCGGGCGCGATATCTACATCCGCGAGGGCTGTTCGAACTGCCACTCGCAGATGATCCGTCCCTTCCGCGCCGAGACCGAGCGCTACGGCCATTATTCCGTGGCCGGCGAGTTCGTCTACGACCATCCTTTCCTGTGGGGTTCCAAGCGCACCGGACCGGATCTGCATCGCGTCGGCGAACGCTACTCCGACGAATGGCATCGCGCCCACCTGATCAACCCGCGCGACGTGGTGCCCGAGTCGAACATGCCGGCCTACGCCTTCCTCGACCGCCCGGCGCCGGCCGGCGATATCGAGGCCAAGATGCGCGCCCTGCGCATGATCGGCGTGCCCTACAGTGACGAAGAGATCGCCGGGGCGAAAAAGCAACTCGAAGGCAAGACCGAGATGGACGCCCTCATCGCCTACCTGCAGGGCCTGGGCACGGCCTTGAAACAGAGGTGAGCCATGGACATCGTCAATGACCTGCGTTCGATCGTGACCGTGCTGGCGTTCGCCACTTTCATCGGCATCGTGTTCTGGGCCTATAGCGGACGGCGCCGCGCGGCTTTCGACGAAGCCGCCAGGCTGCCCTTTACGGAAGACGAGACCCTCTCCCCCAGCCCCTCTCCCGGGGCGGGTGAGGGGAGCGCAATGCTTGCTGCGCAAGTTAAAGGACTCGAAGGGAAGGCATCATGAGCGATTTTGTCAACGGATTCTGGAGTGTCTATGTGACGCTTCTCACCCTGGTCAGCGTCGTCGGTTGCGGCGTCTTCCTCTGGGTGCAGAGCAAGGCCAAGGCCACCGCCCTCTCGGCCGACCAGGTGAAGACCATGGGCCATGTCTGGGACGGGGATCTGGAGGAGTACAACAACCCGCTGCCGCGTTGGTGGAGCTGGCTGTTCTACATCACCGTTGCTTTCGCCCTGGGCTATCTGGCCGTCTATCCGGGCCTGGGCAGCTATCAGGGCGCCTTCGGCTGGAGTTCGCGGGGCGAGTATGACGGGGAGATGAAGCAGGCTGAGGCAAAATACGCGCCGATCTTCGCCAGGTTCCAGCAGCAGGACATCAAGGCGGTGGCCGCCGACCCGGAGGCGAAGAAAATGGGTGAGCGCCTCTTCCTCACCTATTGCGCGCAGTGCCACGGTTCGGACGCGCGTGGCGCCAGGGGCTTCCCCAACCTGGCGGACAAGGACTGGCTGTGGGGCGGCGAGCCCGAGCAGATCAAGACCTCGATCCTGGAGGGCCGTCAGGGCGTCATGCCGCCGCATGCCCAACTGGGTGCCGAGACGGTGAAGGACCTGGCCCACTACGTGCGCTCGCTCTCGCCCGATAAGCTGGCCCACGACGCGGCGCGTGCCGCGCGCGGCAAGGAAGCCTTCGCCACGGTCGGCTGCGCCGGCTGTCACGGGCCCGACGCGAAGGGCTTGCAGGCCATGGGTGCGCCCAACCTGACCGACTCGACCTGGCTCTACGGTTCCTCGGAGGCCACGATCATCGAGACGGTCGGCAAGGGCCGCAGCAACAAAATGCCCGCCCACAAGGCGTTCCTCGGCGAAGCCAAATCCCATCTGCTTGCGGCTTACGTCTTCGGCCTCTCGCAAGGCGAAACCGGGAAGCAGTAAAGCTGTCACACTAACGACCCCGGGGGCACGGCTCCCGGGGCACTTTTTTCCCCATAGCGAACGGCACCATGGCGCAGCCCGCCCCCAAGCCGGAACAGGCAAAGGTCATTCCGATCCAGGAATCGTCCCTCTACGAGGCGCAGAGGAAGATCTACGCGCGCAGCGTCACCGGCGTGTTTGCCACCTGGCGCTGGGCGCTGGTCTGGATCACGCAGGCCGTCTACTACGGCCTGTGCTGGCTGGAATGGAACGGCCGCCAGGCCGTCCTGTTCGACCTGGTCGAGCGCAAGTTCTACATCTTCGGCCTGGTGTTCTGGCCGCAGGACGTGTTCTACCTCGCCGTCCTGCTCATCCTCTCCGCGCTGGCGCTGTTCCTGTTTACCGCGGTGGCGGGGCGGCTGTTCTGCGGCTATGCCTGCCCGCAGACCGTCTACACCGAAATCTTCATGTGGGTCGAAAAGCTCATCGAGGGCGATCGCGCCGCGCGCATGAAATTCGACGCTGCGCCGATGAGCGCCGGCAAGCTCGGCCGCCAGGCGGCCAAGCACGCCGTCTGGGTGGCGATCGCCCTGTGGACCGGCTTCACCTTCGTCGGCTATTTCACGCCGGTCAGGACCTTGGCGGGTTCCGTGATGAGCTGGCAGCTCGGGCCCTGGGAGACTTTCTGGATATTCTTCTACGGCTTCGCCACCTGGGGCAACGCCGGTTTCATGCGCGAGCAGGTGTGCAAGTACATGTGCCCCTACGCCCGCTTCCAGGGCGTCATGTTCGATCCCGACACGCTGATCGTCACCTATGACGCCGAGCGTGGCGAGCCGCGCGGCGCCCGCTCGAAAAAGGCCGACTACAAAGCCGCCGGAAAGGGCGACTGCGTCGATTGCAGCATTTGCGTGCAAGTGTGTCCGACCGGCATCGACATTCGCAACGGCCTGCAATACGAGTGCATCGGCTGCTCGGCCTGCATCGACGCCTGCGACCAGGTGATGGACAAGATGGACTACCCGCGCGGCCTGATCCGCTATTCGACCGAGCATGCCCTGGCCGAACATTGGGGCCGCAAGCAGATCGTTAG
>JADFDL010000234.1 GCA_018262875.1 Rhodocyclaceae bacterium
CTACGCATTCGGCCTGGTGCGCGAATCGCTCGCCGAACGCGAGACCCTGTTGTCCATCGCGCCGCACCTCGCGCACGAGCAGCGCTTCGTCATTCCGCACACGCCGGCGCAACGGCCGCGCTGGATGATCCGCCTCGGCCTGGCCCTCTACGACGGCTTGGCGCGCGGCTCCAGCCTGAAGCAGGCGCAGGCGCTGGCGCTGCCCGGCACGCCCTGGGGCGCGCCGCTGCGGGCGGAATTCACGCACGGCTTCGCCTACTCCGACCTCGCCACCGACGACGCGCGGCTGACGCTGCTCAACGCGGTGTCCGCGGCGCAGTTGGGCGCGCAAGTGATGCCGCGCACGACGCTGGCCGGCGCGCGGCGCGAGGGCGGCGAATGGCGCGCCGTGCTGCAAGGCGCGGACGGCGCGCAGCAGGAATGCGCGGCGCGCATCCTGGTGAACGCCGCCGGGCCGTGGGCCGCCGCAGTACGCAAGGCCATCGTCGGCGACGCCGGGGCCGAGTCGCTGCGCCTGGTGAAGGGCAGCCACCTGGTGGTGCCGAAACTGTACTCAGGCGAACAGGCCTACTTGCTGCAGAACGACGACGACCGCATCGTCTTCGTGATTCCCTTCGAGGACGAATTCAGCCTGGTCGGCACGACCGAGGTGCCGCTCGATGCGCCGGACGCCGCGCCGCAGATCGACGCGGCAGAGACGGATTACCTGTGCAGCGTCGTCGGCCGCTTCTTTCTGGCGCCGCTCGTGCCATCGCAGGCGGTCTGGTCCTACGCCGGTATCCGCGCCCTCCATGATGACGGTCAGGGCAACGTCTCGTCCGTGAGCCGCGAGTACCGCCTGACGGTGGACGGCGGCGCGGGCGAAGCGCCGCTGCTGTCGATCTTCGGCGGCAAGCTGACCACCTACCGCCATCTCGCCGAGCGCGTGCTCGACCGCCTGAAGCCCTGGCTGCCGGGCTTGCGCCCCACCTGGAGCGCGGGCGTGCACCTGCCCGGCGGCGGCCTGGGCAAAAGCGGCCTGGCCGGCCTGCTGCTGGAACTCGCGCGGCGTTATCCCAGGCTGTCGCCCGATCTGCTGCACGCCCTGGCGCGGCGCCACGGCACGCTCGCCGCGCGCGTGCTCGGCGCGGCGCAGACAGAAGAAGAGCTGGGCGGGCATTTCGGCGGCGGCCTGTACGCCGCAGAGGTCGACCACATGGTCGCCCACGAGTGGGCGCGCGAGACCGACGACATCCTCTGGCGGCGGACGAAGTGCGGCCTGAAAACGAACGAGGCGGCACGGGGCCGCCTCGCCGACTACCTGAAGGAGAAGATTACAGCGGCTTCTTGAGGGTGATGGCGCCGCGAATTTCGGCGGCGTGATAGCCGACGCCCTTGTCGTTCGGATACAGCTCTTTCAGCCTCGCCTGCACCGCCGGGCTGATGCGATCCGGCGTGCCGTGGCACTGCAGGCAGAGGTCCTGCGTCGGCAGGGCCTTCATGTAGCGGTACATCTGCTTGCCGTCCACGGTCACGACCTCGCCCTTTTCCAGTCCGGTCGGCTTCTCGCCGGCGGCGGTGCGCTTGTCGAAATCCTTCAGCACGGCTTCTTCCCAGGCATCGGGAACGGCCTTCGGGTTGCGGTTCTTCAGGCTGACGCGGCGGATGGCCCAGCCGGTCTGCTCCGAAGCGGCCTTGGCCATGGCCGGCGCCTTCTCGCGGCAGACGCCGATGGCGCCTTCCGGGCCGCTCTTCTTGATTTCCTCTTCGAGCACGCTGAGCAGCTTGGGCGGCACCGACGAGGCGACGCCGCGGGCTTCGGTCAGCAGCTTGTCGTCGTTGGCGAAGCTGGGGACGGCGGCGATGGCCAGCGCCAGGGGCAAGGCGATGCGAATCATGTTCATGTGTTTTCCTCCCGGGGAAATTGTGCGCGCCCCATTGTCCATGCGGACGATGGGGGCTTCTGTAACCTAAGTCACACAGGGTTGCGGCGGGGGGATTTCTCCAGCGCGGCGAGGCGCCGTTCGAGGGCGATCGTTTCCTGCTTGAGTGAGCCAACTTCTCCGGCGAAGGCGGCCATCGCGGCTTGGTCGACGCCGGCGGGCCGTTCGTAGCGCAGGTATTCGGCGAAATTGTCCGCAAGCCGCCGGGCGGCCTCGGCTTGCGCGGCGGCGAAACCGCCGGCGGTCTTGACGATCCGATGCGCGGCAATGTCGCCGACGACGCGACTCAGGTCTTCCTCGGCATCCCAATCCAGCTTGCGCAGGACGGAGCCGAGCGCTTCGGCGAAATCGGCGGCGCCGGCGATGCGGGCGCCGCGCATCATCGTCTCGCGTCCCTGCCCCTGCAGCAGGGCCAGCGGCGCGCCGGCGGGCAGGACGATCTCGACGGCTGGCTCACCCGTGCCGAGGGACTCGAAGCTGCCGTCCGGCGCGATGCGAAACGCGAGCGGGAACGACCCCAGCACGAGGCGGGCCCGCTTGCCGGCGAAGGGGGCGAGTTTCGCGCGCGCCCAGGGCGCGGCGGCGAGCAGGTGGTTTAAGGCCTGAAGTACGGCGAGGTCGAGCATGGATCGCTCCAACGAAAAGGGGGCCCGCAGGCCCCCGTTCCGGTTTGCGGCGTTCAGTTGACCTGCTGGATGCCGGCGACCGCCCAGCCGCGGTTGCCGTCGACCGGCTTGGTCAGGTGCCACACCTCGTCGAAGGCTTCCGGCGCGGCGCCCTCGGTTTCGCGGATGGCGCCGTGGAAGCGCACGCTGGCGACGTACTGGCGGTTTTCCTCGGCCACGTCGAGCAGTTCGGCGTTCAGGGTGACGACGTCGGTCTGCTGCGGGGCGTCGCCGCGCTCCTGCATTTCCAGCCTGATCTCGGCGAACATTTCCGGCGTGGTGAAGTTGCGCACGTCCTCGATGTTCTTGGCGTCGTTGGCGGCCTGCAGGCGCACGAAATTGAGCTTGGCCTGGCGCAGGAAGCCGTCGACGTCGAAGCCGGCCGGGATGCTGCCGATGGCGGGGGCTGCCGTGCCGCCGCCGGCGGGTGAAGCTTCAAACTGCATCGGGGCAGGCGACTGGCCTGCACCGGCGTACTGCAGGGACTGACTTTCCGGCGCGCGGCGGCGGAACAGCAGGCGGATGACGAAGAACACCGCCATGCCGATGAGCAGCATCATGACGATCGAGGCGAAGCCCTCGCCCATGCCCAGGTGCGAGAACAGGGCGGCGAGGCCGATGCCGGCGGCCAGCCCGGCGATCGGGCCGAGCCAGCGGCTCGCGCCGGAAGGCTGCGGCGCGGCGGCAGGCTGGGCCTGGGTCGGCTTGGCCGGCACGGCGCTCTGCGTCGGCGCGGAGGGCGATTGCGGCGTGACGCTGCGCTGCATGCCGCTGCTCTTGCCGCCGCCGATGCGCCTGGCTTCGGCATCTCCGACGACGAAGCCGAGGCTGAACACGGCGGCGAAAACGGCGATGAGGAATTTATTCATATATCTGTCTCCACTTA
>JADFDL010000235.1 GCA_018262875.1 Rhodocyclaceae bacterium
CATGTTGTTGGTGGTGGTGGTCCAGTAGAAGTTGAGCTTGCCATCCTTCAGCATGCGGCTCTGCAGGACGGCATGGAAACCGGGCGCAGCCTGGATGGTGCCGGCCGGCACCTTCCAGATCTTCTCGGCCGCTTCGCGGTGGGCGGGGTTCATCACCACCATATCGGCCGGCAGGCGGTGGGCAAAGGTGCCCACTTCGCGCGCCGTGCCGCAGGCGGAGGGCTGGCCGGTCAGTGAGAACGGGCTGTTGCCCGGCTCGGAGATCTTGCCCACCAGCAGGTGCACGTTGTAGATCATGTTGTTCACCCAGGTGCCGCGGGTGTGCTGGTTGAAGCCCATGGTCCAGTAGGAGGTGACCTTGGTCTTCGGGTCGGCGTAGGCCTTCGCCAGCGCTTCCAGCTTGTCCTTCGGCACGCCGGAGAGCTGCGAGGTGTAGTCCAGCGTGTAGGCGGACACGAACTGCTTGAACTCGTCGAAGCCGATCGGCTTCGAGTCCATCGGGTTGCCTTTCGGCTTGCCATCGGCGCCGGGGTAGCCGTTGTTGCCGGCGGCCTGCTCCAGCGGATGGTTCGGCCGCAGGCCGTAGCCGATGTCGGTGACGCCGACGGCGAAGTTCACGTGCCTGGACACGAAGTCCTGGTTCACCGCGTTGTTCTGGATGATGTAGTTGCAGATGTAGTTGAGGATCGCCAGGTCGGTCTGCGGCTTGAAGATCAACTCGGCGTCGGCCACCTCGCAGGAACGGTGCGAGAAGGTGGACAGCACATGCACCTTGACGTGCGCGGCGGAGAGGCGGCGGTTGGTGATGCGCGACCAGAGGATCGGATGCATCTCGGCCATGTTGGAGCCCCACAGCACGAAGGCATCGGCGTGCTCGGCGTCGTCATAGACGCCCATCGGCTCGTCGGCGCCGAAGGTGCGCATGAAGCCGAACACGGCGGAGGCCATGCAGTGGCGCGCATTCGGGTCGATGTTGTTGGAGCGGAAGCCGGCCTTGAACAGCTTGTTGGCGGCATAGCCTTCCCAGATGGTCCACTGGCCGGAGCCGAACATGCCGACCGAGGTTGGGCCCTTCGCCTTCAGCGCGGCCTTGCACTTCTCTTCCATGATGTCGAAGGCCTGCTTCCAGCTGACCGGCGCGAACTCGCCGTTCTTGTCGTACTTGCCGCCCTTCATGCGCAGCAGCGGCGTGGTGAGGCGGTCCTTGCCGTACTGGATCTTCGAGAGGAAGTAGCCCTTGACGCAGTTGAGGCCCTTGTTCACCGGCGCGTCCGGATCGCCCTGGGTGGCGACGATGCGGCCGCCCTTGACGCCGACCAGCACGCCGCAGCCGGTGCCGCAGTAGCGGCAGACGCCCTTGTCCCAGCGGATGCCGTCGGCGCCCCGCACCTGCGCCTGCGCCTCTTGCGAGACGGGCAGCGCGATGCCCGCCACCGTGGCCGCGGCCGCAGCCGCATTCGCCTTGATAAAGTCACGTCGCGTCAGTTTCATTTCAGGCCTCCTTCTGAGGATCGGATTCGAATTGATGAAAAACCATGGCGGCCGACATCACCCCGTCCATCGTGTTGATGCGGTCGAAGGTGCCGGCGGTCTCGCCGTCTGTTTCGCTTTCGATGGTGATGACGAACTTGCCGTCATCCGTGGCGGCGTGGATCTCCACGCCGGGGATCTGCTCGAGGCTGCCGCGTACCGACGACAGTTCGGCCGGTTTCGCGTGCACGATGATGCTGGAGATGTTCATGCCGCTTGCGGCCTGCCGCCCTGATGGAATTGAAAAGCATGCTATTCCTTCAGGCCCCCTTCATGTATTGATAAATGTCAATTTTCAAGGCAGGTTTCCGGTAATGCCGGAAAGGTAGCGAAGCGCGACTCCACTCTGTCATTCACGGCAGTCGCGCCGGCGCGTGATACAGTTTCGCCGACTGTTTTTGTCAACTTTTCAGGCTGATCTGCTGCCATGCCCGCTTCGATGAAACCCAATAGCGCCAGGCCCGCCGGCGCGGGAGTGCTGGCGCACTGCCGGCGCATGGAAACGAAAGCCGCCATGGCCATCGCTGCCGAGTTGCGTGCGCTGCAGCGCCTCGTCGCACCGCCGGGCCGGATTGATGCTGGGCGGTGTCGCCGTTATAGTCGCCACGTCATATCGAAAACGAAGGGAGTCGGCATGCAGGCAATTTCCTGGCGCAGGATGCTGGTCGCGCTGTCACTGGCCGCGTCCGCGCTGACGCACCCGGCCGTCGCGCAGGAGACGCCGAACGTTGCCGTCGCCGCCAACATGAGCGCCGCCATGCCGGCCATCGTCGAGGCGTTCTCGAAGGCCACCGGCCGCGGCGTCAAGATCGCCTACGGCTCGTCCGGCAACTTCCGCCGGCAGATCGCGCAGGGCGCGCCCTTCCAGCTGTTCCTCTCCGCCGACGAGGAATTCGCCGAGGCGCTCGCAAAGGATGGGCACGCTGAAAGCGGTGGTGCGGTGTATGCCGTCGGCCGGCTCGCCTTTTACGTACCGCAGGGTTCCCCCGTCGGCATCGACAACAAGCTCAAGGATCTCGGCAGTGCATCGGCCGACGGCCGGCTGAAGCGCCTCGCCATCGCCAACCCGGAACTCGCGCCCTACGGCCGCGCGACGCGCGAAGCGCTGCAGCACGTCGGCCTGTGGGACGGCATCAAGGGCAAGCTGGTGCTCGGCGAGAACGTTGGCCAGACGGCGCGCTTCCTCACCACCGGCGAAGCGCAAGCCGGCTTCATCCCGCTGGCGCTCGCCGGCAGTGCGGAACTCAAGGCGCGCGGCGCCTGGTCGACCGTGCCGGAATCCTGGCACGCGCCGTTACGCCAGCGCATGGTGCTCATCAAGGGCGCCGGCGACACGGCGCGCGCGTTCTATCGCTTCATGCTGGAGCCGCAGGCGCAGGCGCTGCTCAAGCAGCACGGCTACGCTTCACCATGATGGACTGGTCGGCCTGGACCCTGTCGCTCAAGCTGGCAGCCGCCACGACGCTGGTGCTGCTGCCATTGGCCGTGCTGATCGCGTGGCCGCTGTTGACGATGCGCTCTCCGGTCAGGCTGGTGGTCGACGGGCTCATCGCCCTGCCGCTGGTGCTGCCGCCGACCGTGCTCGGCTTTTACCTGCTGGTCGCCTTCGGCCAGAACGCCGTCCTCGGCGAACTGTATCGCGGCCTCACCGGACGCAGCCTGGTGTTCTCCTTCGACGGCCTGCTCGCCGCCTCGATCGTCTTCAACCTGCCCTTCGCCGTGCAGCCCGTGCAGCGCGCCCTCGAAGCCATCCCGCGCGAGGTGCGCGAAGCCGCCTGGTGCTGCGGCATGACGCGCTGGCAAGCGCTGTGGAAGGTCGAACTGCCGCTGGCCTGGCCGGGGCTCCTCTCCGCCATCGTGCTGACCTTCGCCCACACCCTGGGCGAGTTCGGCGTGGTGCTGATGATCGGCGGCAACATCCCGGACGAGACGCGCACCGTCTC
>JADFDL010000236.1 GCA_018262875.1 Rhodocyclaceae bacterium
GCAGGGCGCGCAGGAAGGTGTCGTTTTTGAGCTTGTTCATCTTGCCAGTCTACTACTTGCGCCAGAAAGCCGGGGTCAGGACGACCAGCAGCGTGAATATTTCGAGCCGGCCGAGCAGCATGGCAAAGCTGCATATCCAGACCTGGAAGTCGTTGAGGACACCGTAATTGCTGGCGGGACCGACCAGGCCGAGGCCGGGACCAGTGTTGTTGAAGCAGGCCACCGCCGCCGAGAAGGCGCTGACGATGTCAGCGCCGCTCGCCGCCAGCGCCAAGGTGAAGAAGATGGTGCTGGCCATGTAGAGAAAACCGAAGCCGAGCACGGCCAGGATGATCTTGTTCGGCACGACGGTGCCGCCGAGCTTGACGAAAGTCGTCGCGTTCGGATGCATGGCGTGGGTGATCTCGCGGAAGACCTGCTTGTAGAGGATCACCGCGCGCATCATCTTGATGCCGCCGCCGGTGGAGCCGGCACAGGTGACGAAGCTGCACAGGAACAGCATCCACAGCGGCGCGAAGAACGGCCACTTGGAGTAGTCCGTCGAGGAATAGCCGAGCGTCGTCGCCACCGATACCGTGTTGAAGGCGGCATGGCGCAGCGCCGTGGCGAATTCCGGATAGACGCCCGCCTGCCAGAGGTAGACGGCGATCAGCAGCACGCTCGCCCCGAGCACCCCAAGATAGAAGGGCAGCTCGCCGTCGCGCCGGTAGGGGCGCAGGCTGCGGCCGGAAAGCGCCGCGAAATGCGTCGCATAGCTGATGCCGGCGATCAGGGAGAAGGTGACGGTGATCGCCTCCAGCGCCGGCGAATCGAAAAAGCCGAAGCTGGCGTCATGGCTGGAGAAGCCGCCGAGCGAGACCGTGCTCAAGGCGTGCGTGAGGGCGTCGAGCCAGCTCATGCCGAACAGGCCGTAGGCCAGGGCGCACAGGACCGTCAACGCGAGGTAGATAAGCCAGAAGCCCTTGGCGGTTTCCGTCACGCGCGGCGTGATGCCTGCCTCCTTGATCGGGCTCGGCACCTCGGCCTTCATCAGCTGGCGGCCGCCGACGCCCAGCAACGGCAGGATGGCCACCGCCAGCACGATGATGCCGAGGCCGCCGATCCAGTGCAGCTCGGCGCGCCAAAGATTGAGCGAGGGCGGCAGCCGGTCCAGGCCGGAAAGCACCGTGGCGCCGGTGGCCGTCAGGCCGGACACCGCTTCGAAGTAGGCGTCGGCGAAGCCGAGGCCGGGAATGCCGAGCAGGAGCGGCACGACGGCGATCAGCGGCAGCAGCACCCAGCACATCACCACCAGCAGGATACCGTCGTTGGCGCGCAACTCGCGGCGAAAGCGCTGCGTCGCCAGCATGACGAGGCCGCTGCTGCCGAGGGTCCCCAGCAAGGCCTCGTCGAATGCGGTCAGCGCACCGTCGCCGAGCCACCATGACACGCCGATCGGCAGCAGCAGGGCGAGGCCGAAAATCAGTGCGATGCGCGCGAAGACGTTGAGGACGGCGAGCAGGCGTTCCAATCACTTTCTCCAGAACGCCGGCGAGAGCACCACCAGCAGTGTGAAGATTTCCAGCCTGCCCAGCAGCATGGCGACGGTGCATATCCAGGTCTGAAAATCGGTCAGCGACTTGAAGGTGGTGGCCGGGCCGACTTCGCCCAGGCCGGGTCCGGTATTGGTGAAGCTCGCTACCACCGCCGAGAAGCCGGTGACGACATCCAGGCCGGAGAAGACCATCAGCAGCGTCAGCGAAACGATGATCGCCATGAAGGCGAAGCAGAAGGCCAGCACGGCGAAGACGATCTTGTTGGGCAGCGGCGCGCCGGACAGCTTGACGGCACGGACGGCGTTCGGGTGCACGGTGCGCACCACTTCGCGCATCACCTGGCCGAAGAGGATGATGGCCCGCATCATCTTGATGCCACCGCCGGTCGAGCCGGCGCAGGTGACGAAGCTGCTCAGAAACAACATCCACAGCGGCACGAAGAAAGGCCACTGCGCGTAGTCAGTGTTGGCGAAGCCGGTGGTGGTGGCGATGGACACCGTGTTGAAGGCCGAGAAGCGCAAGGCCGTGAGAAAGTCCGGGAAGGTGCCCGCCTGCCAAAGATAGACGGCTATGCCGAGCACGCTGGCGTACATCACGCCGACGTACCAGCGGATCTCCGGATCGATCCAGTAGAAGGAGAAAGAACGCCGCCACGCGGCCATGTAGTGGGTGGCGAAGTTCATGCCGGCCAGCGTCATGAAGACGATGGCCACCGCCTCGACGCGCGGCGAATTGAAGAAAGCATAGGACGCGTCGTGGCTGGAGAAGCCGCCGAGCCCGATCGTGCTGAACATGTGGATCGCCGCATCGCCCCAGTCCATGCCGGCCCAGACGTAGCCCAGCGTGCAGGCGGTGGCCAGGGCGAGGTAGACCAGCCAGAGGCCCTTCGCCGTCTGCGCCATGCGCGGCGTCAACCGGGTCTCCTTGATCGGGCCGGGCGATTCCGCTGAAAACAGCTGGCGGCCGCCGACGCCGAGCAGCGGCAGGATCGCCACCGCCAGCACGATCAATCCCATGCCGCCGAGAAACACCAAGAAGGCCCGCCAAAGGTTGATGGAAAACGGCAGCGTGTCGAGTCCCTCGATGACGGAGGCGCCCGTCGTGGTCAGGCCGGAGACCGTCTCGAAATAGGCGTCGGTAAAGCTCATCGCCGGCAAGTAAAGCAGCAGAGGGATGGCCGCAAAGGCCGGCACGATGACCCAGACCAGCGACACCAGCAGGAAGCCGTCGCGCACGCGCATCTCATCGGTATGCCGCCGCGTGAGCAGCCAGAGCAGCGCCGCAGCAGCAGTGGTGGCCGCAAATCCGGCCAGAAAGACCGCCACGGCCGGATCCCGGCCGATCCAGGCGACGGCGGCGGGCAACAGCATGGTCAGCGCAAACACCAGCAGCACCAGCGCAAAGACGCGCAGGACCGCCAGCGGATTGCTCATAGGCCGCTCCCGTCCCGCGCCGGCTACAGGAAGGCGAAGCCGACCTGGAAGAGCTTCTCGACCTTGGGCACGAGGCTCTTCGAGACGACGAAGACGATGACGTGGTCGCCTGCCTCGATCACCGTGTCGTGGTGCGCCATGATCACCCTGACCGGCTGCGTCCCTTTGCCGCGGCCTCCCGGCTCGGCTTCGCCCGCCCCCGGCAGGCCGCGCACGATGGCGCCGATGGTGGCGCCCTTGATCACCGGCAACTGCTCGATGCGGCGGCCGACCACCTGGGAGGACTTCTCGTCGCCATGCACCACCAGCTCGAGCGCTTCGGCGGCGCCTCTGCGCAGGCTGTGCACAGCCGCCACGTCGCCGCGGCGGACATGCGCCAGGAGGGTGCCGATGGAGGTCTGCGCCGGGGAAATGGCGACGTCGATCTGGCCGCCCTGCACCAGCTCGGCATAGGCGCGGCGGTTGATCAGCGAAACGACGCGCTTGGCGCCCATGCGCTT
>JADFDL010000237.1 GCA_018262875.1 Rhodocyclaceae bacterium
GGTGAAACAGAGCAAGAGTATTTCGAGGCAGCCCGTATCAAATACGGACTGACCACGGCGGAAATCATCCTTGCCGATAACTCAATCGGGCCGGCGCCCATCAGCGTCGTCGAATGCGCTGAGGGAAAATGTGCGGAGCGTGGTGGATATGACAAGGTTTTCTGTGTCTTTGACCGTGACAGGCACGAGAGCTTTGATCGTGCGCGGAAGAAGATCAAGACACTGTCCGACCGCAAGAAGAAGCCACTGGCCATTCGTGAAGCGATTTCAATCCCCTGTTTCGAATTTTGGGTGTTGCTCCACCATGAAAGAACGGATGCGCCATTCACGAAATGCGCTGACGTGATAGACCGGGTTCGCAACCACATGCCGGGCTACGAGAAGGCGGACGCCGCCATCGCCAAACAGCTCATGGCAAGAGTGGAAGACGCCCTTGGCAACGCCGACTGGATTGAAGGGAAAGCCGAGAATAACGGCTACAACCCCTACACGTCTGTTCACCATGTGCTTCGGCATTTCGCACAAGTTGCCAATCAGAAAGGCAACGCGTGACCCCCAAAAAGAAACTCATCGAAGTCGCCCTGCCGCTGGAGGCGATCAACATCGCCAGCGCACGCGAGAAATCCATCCGCCACGGCCATCCTTCGACGCTGCACCTGTGGTGGGCGCGGCGCCCCCTGGCGGCGGCGCGGGCGGTGATCTTTGCGCAGATGGTCGATGATCCCTCGGCGCATCCCGACATCTTCAAGACCGAGAAGGCGCAGGAGAAGGAGCGGCAGCGGCTGTTCCGCATCATCGAGGAACTGGTGAAGTGGGAGAACACCACCAACGAGGCGGTGTTGCAGCAGGCGCGCGACGAAATCTGGCAGAGCTGGCGCTACACCTGCGCCGAGAATGCCGACCATCCCCGCGCCAAGGAACTGTTCGACCGCTACAAGCTGCCCGGTTTTCATGACCCCTTCGCCGGCGGCGGCGCGCTGCCGCTGGAAGCGCAACGGCTGGGACTGGAGAGCTACGCCAGCGACCTCAACCCGGTGGCGGTGCTGATCAACAAGGCGATGATCGAGATACCGCCGCGCTTCGCCGGCAAGCCGCCGGTGAACCCCACGTGGCAGAAGAAGCAGGACGATGAAAAGGCCATGACCATATGGCAAGGCGCGCAAGGCCTGGCCGAGGATGTGCGCTACTACGGCCAGTGGATGCGCGACGAAGCCGAGAAGCGCATCGGCCACCTCTATCCCAAGGTGGAAGTCACGGCCGAGATGGCCAAGGAGCGTCCCGACCTAAAGAAGTACGTCGGCCAGAAGCTCACCGTCGTCGCGTGGCTGTGGGCGCGCACCGTCAAGAGTCCCAACCCGGCCTTCGCCAACGTCGAAGTACCCTTGGTTTCAAGCTTTCTTCTCTCACCGATGGCGGGCAAGGAGGCGTATGTCGAGCCGGTGATCGAAGGCGGCGGCTACGGCTTCACGGTGAAGACGGGTAAGCCGAAGGATGCGGATGCGGCGAAAAACGGCACCAAGCTGGCGCGCGCCAATTTCGGTTGCCTGATGTCGGGTGCGCCGATTTCCGGCGACTACATCAAGGCTGAGGGCAAGGCCGGGCGCATGGGTGCGCGGCTGATGGCCATTGTCGCCGAGGGCGACCGGGGGCGTGTCTATCTGGCGCCGACGCCGGAGCACGAAGCGGCGGCCTGCAAGGCGCAGCCGGAATGGAAACCGGGAGGGGACATTCCCACCCGCATGACCGGCGGCAATTGCACGCCTTACGGCCTGACGACGTGGGGCGACCTCTTCACCGACCGCCAGCTCGTCGCGCTGACCACCTTTTCCGATCTGGTCGCCGAGGCGCGTGAGCAGGTCAAGACGGATGCCATCGCCGCGGGTCCGCCCGACGACGGTCAACCCCTCGCGAAAGTCAGTGCTGGCGCGACGGCGTATGCGGAGGCGGTCTCTGTCTATTTGAGCTTCCTCGTGAGCAAACTAGCCGATAAGGGCTCTTCCATCTGTACTTGGGACGCTGGCCCTTCATCCAATCGAACGGCTTCTGGAAGATCTGCGCGCGTTGCAACCGTTAGGGTGACATTTGGTCGTCAGGCATTACCAATGACCTGGGACTTTGCTGAGGTAAATTTCTTCAGTGAGTCGGTAGGTAGCACGGAGACGGTACTGAAGACATTGAGCACACCGCTAACCTATTTGATGCCGACGAATCGTCTAGGGCATGCTCAGCAGTTCGACGCGCGCACCCAAACACTTAGTAATGGATGCGTCGTGTCTTCAGATCCGCCTTACTACGACAATATCGGCTACGCTGACCTCTCTGACTTCTTCTACATCTGGCTGCGCCGTTCGCTGCGCCCGGTGTTTCCTGACCTGTTCTCCACAATGGCCGTGCCCAAAGCCGAGGAACTGGTGGCCACGCCCTACCGCCACGGCAGCAGGGAGAAGGCGGAGAGTTTTTTTCTCGATGGCATGACCCAGGCCATGCACCGGCTGGCCGAGCAGGCGCATCCGGCGTATCCGGTCACCATCTACTACGCCTTCAAGCAGTCAGAGAGCGACGCCATTGATGGCACCACCAACACCGGATGGGACACCTTCCTCGCCGCCGTCATCGAGGCCGGTTTTGCCATCAGCGGCACCTGGCCGATGCGCACGGAACTGTCGAACCGCATGATCGGCTCCGGTACCAATGCCCTGGCATCCAGCATCGTCCTCGTCTGCCGCCAGCGCCCGGCTGACGCGCCCACCGCCACACGCCGCGAGTTCGTCGCCGCGCTAAAAGTCGAACTCCCCGCCGCGCTCGCCCACCTGCAAGCCGGCAATATCGCGCCGGTGGACCTCGCTCAGGCCGCCATCGGCCCCGGCATGGCGGTCTATACCCGCTATGCCCGCGTGCTCGATGCAGAAGGCCAGCCGCTCACCGTGCGCGCTGCGCTAGCGCTGATCAACCAGACCCTCGACGAGGTGCTGGCCGAGCAGGAAGGCGACTTCGACGCCGATACCCGCTGGGCGCTCACCTGGTTCGAGCAGACCGGCTTTGCAGAAGGCGATTTCGGCGTCGCCAATACACTCGCACAGGCCAAGAACACTGGTATGGACGGACTGGTTGAGGCTGGCATCATTGTTTCCGGCAAAGGCAAGGTACGTCTCCTGCAACCCGCCGAACTCCCCGCCGACTGGGACCCGACGATGGATAAACGCCTCACCGTCTGGGAAATGCTGCACCAACTGATCCGCGTGCTCGAAGCCGGCGGCGAAGACGCGACGGCAGCACTGGTCGCCAAGCTCGGCAGCCAGGCCGAAACCGCTCGCGAACTCTGCTACCGCCTATACACCCTGTGCGAGCGCAAGAAACGCGCAACCGAGGCGATGGCCTACAACGGCCTGGTGCAGAGCTGGCCGGAAATTACGCGCCTGGCGCGGGAGAGGCCAGAGACCACCACAGACGAACAAGAGGAG
>JADFDL010000238.1 GCA_018262875.1 Rhodocyclaceae bacterium
AACACGCCCACGAAGCGCTCAAGCGTCAGGTGGTCGAATAGGCCTCGCCCCCTGAGGGGCTTTCCCGGTATAATCCGCCGCCTAGCCAAGGAAAGCCCCACAGGACAGTCGCCCAGCCGCCTCCGCCAGCACGACCCACAGCCATTCTCCGCGGCCCGCAAGACCATGAACCTGATCGCCAAGCTCCTGCCCTCTTCCAACGTCCAGGTCGACCTCGATGCGAGCAGCAAGAAGCGCGTATTCGAGCAGGCGGGGATCATGTTCGAGAACAACCAGGGCATCGGCCGCAGCACGGTGTTCGACAGCCTGTTCGCGCGGGAAAAACTCGGCTCGACCGGGCTCGGGCAGGGCGTAGCCATCCCGCACGGCCGCATCAAGGGCCTGAAGGATGCCGTCGGCGCCTTCCTGCGACTGGCCGCTCCGGTTCAGTTCGATGCGCCTGACGGAAAGCCGGTGAATCTGCTCTTTGTGCTGCTGGTGCCCGAACAAGCCACCGAACAGCATTTGCAGATTCTCTCCGAGCTGGCGCAGATGTTTTCCGATAGCGCCTTCCGCGATCGACTCAACGCGGCGGCGGATACGGCCGTCATTCATGCCCTGTTCACCGGCTGGGAACCTCATGCGGCAAGCGAACGTCGCGCAGCTGTTTGAATACCACCGGGACCGGCTGCAACTGCTGCAGGTAAGCGGCAATCTCGACGCGCCCATCGCCATCAATCACCAGCATGCCTCGCCGGCGGACCTGGTCGGCCACCTCAACCTGATCCACCCCGACCGCATCCAGGTCATCGGCGCCCCGGAAGTCAACTGGGCGACCAAACAGCACACGGTGCGCGTCTCCCGCCACATGGAGGAGATCATCGCCGCCCGGCCGCCGGCTGTCATCGTCGCTGACGGCTGCGCCATCCAGGCCAGCGTACGCGAGGCCTGCGAAAAATCGGATACGGCGCTCTTCTCCACGCCGCAATCGGCCGCGGTCGTCATCGACCTCCTGCGCCTCTGGCTGTCGCGCCAACTGGCGGAAACAGTGGAATTGCACGCCGTCATGATGGACGTGCTCGGCATGGGCGTGCTCATCACCGGGGATTCCGGCGTCGGCAAGAGCGAGCTGGCCCTGGAACTCATCTCCCGCGGACACGGCCTGGTGGCCGACGACATCGTCGAAATCGCCCGCGTCGCCCCGCACACCCTGGAAGCGCGTTGTCCGCCCATGCTGAAGGACTTCCTCGAAGTGCGCGGCCTCGGCGTGCTCAACATTCGCACCATCTTCGGCGAGACCGCCTGCCGGCGCAAAATGAAGCTGAAGCTGATCGTCAACCTGCTGCGGCCGCAGAAAGGCGCGGTGGAGATCGACCGCCTGCCGCTGGGGGCCGAAACCCACGAAATCCTCGGCGTGCCGGTGCGCAAGGTGAGCATCCCCGTCGCCGCCGGCCGCAACCTGGCCGTGCTGCTGGAGGCCGCCGTGCGCTCGACCATCCTGCTGCTGCGCGGCATCGACAGCACGCTCGAATTCGTCGAGCGGCACAAGCAGGCAATGGGAGACGACAGCGAAAGCGCTGTCAACTAAGCCTGCCTTCGGCCGTTCTTCCTCTTGCGGCCAGGCCCAGAGGGGTTTCCTGCGATCCTCGCCGCGACCATACCAATCAAGGAGAACGCACAATGATGAACAAGCTGATCCTGGCGACGGCCGCCTCTCTGCTGGCTGCCAATCTCGCGCTGGCGCAGACTGCCGCACCCGCCGCAACCGAGAAAAAGCCTGCCGCTGCCGCACCGGCCGCTGAAAAAAAAGCGCCGAGCGAAAAGCAGCTCAAGCAGCAGGAACGCATGAAAGCCTGCAACGAAAAAGCCGCCGACAAGAAGGGCGACGAGCGCAAGGCCTTCATGAGCGATTGCCTCAAGGACAAGCAATCCGCCCAGCAGGACAGGATGAAGTCCTGCAACAAGGACGCCGGCGACAAGCAGCTCAAGGGCGCCGAACGCAAGAAATTCATGAGCGAGTGCCTCAAGGCCGACAAGCCCGCCGAGGCGAAACCGGCTGAAACCGCCAAACCCGCGGCAGCCGCACCCGCCAAGCCGGCCGAGAAGAAGTAAAAACTGCCGCAAAACCCGGCATAAGCCCCCGTCAGACCGTTCAGCGCGGTTGTACGGGGGCTTGTTTTTTGCCACAATCATCCCCTTTGCATTTCGCTTCCCCTGGAGGCATCCCCATGCGCTGCGCCCGTCTGCTGCCCGCCGTCCCCTACGCACTGACTTTGGCCCTGGTTTGCGGCAGCGCCCAGGCCTTCAAGTTTTCCGAGGAAGAGGAAAAATCCAGGGCCGAGGACCAGGCCCGCGGCCAGCGCATCGGCCAGCTCGTCTCGACGCCCTGCAAGCAACAGTTGAAGAACCAGAAGATCATGCTGGTCATTGCCGAGCGCACATCGAACGGCTACAACACCACGCAGAGCCGCTACGGTCCGCACTTCCAGGCCATCAATCACCGCCTGCGCGCCCTCGGCCTGAAGACCTTCACGCAGGAGGAGATCCGGGCGCAGATCGCCCAGGCGGAACTCGAAGCGCATTTCCGCAACGACCCCGATGCCGCCATCAATGCCTCGAAAAAACTCGGCGCCAATTTCATCCTGCGCGGCCTCATCACGACGCAGACCGGCATCAACCCGGTGCTGAAAATCAACGAGGTCACCGTCCATATGGGCTTCACGCTCGTCTCCTCCGGCGGCAAGACGATTTCCAGCGTCGCGGCCAAAGCTGACTCCTATTCCGGCACCGACACGCTCGGCATGGCCCTTACGCTGGTGAACGAAGAAGCCGACGAAGTGGTCGCCCGGCTCTACAATGACTACTGCCGCGTCGCCGGCAAAAAATAAACGGGAACTGACATGAACACGACGCTTCGCATCCTTGGATTTTCCCTGTGCGCCCTGGCCGGCCCGGTCCTCGCCCAACCCACCTTCGAGAGTCCCTCGCCGACGCAAGGCAGCAGCACTTCGCAAAAGGCCAACGAGATGGCCGACAAGGGCATGTACAAGCCGGTGGAGTACGCCAACGCCTCCCGGCCCGGCCCGGCGCTGATCGTCATTCCGGGCGAAGTGAAGAGCAACAACGCCAATTTCGCGCAGAAATTCGGCCCCAACAACATCGCCGACTTTGCCGAACTGGAACTGTCGAAGGCCAACTTCAAGGTGCTCGAACGGACCAATCTCGGCCCCTTGCTGCAGGAATTCCAGCTCGCCTACAACCTCGGCGATCCGCAGGCCGCACGCAAACTCCTGCAAAAGGGCAAGCTGAAGACCACCAAGTGGATCATCAAGTTCGACATCCTCAAGGCCGAGCAGGTGGCGCAGGCACAGTCCGGCTTCAGCGGGCGCCCGATCGGCGCACTGATCGGCATCTTCGGCGGCGGCCGCGGCGCCGCTGCCGGCGACGTCGTCGTCAGCTCGGTG
>JADFDL010000023.1 GCA_018262875.1 Rhodocyclaceae bacterium
CACTCGCGCTCCCTGCAAAGCCGCCCCTTCAATCCGCTGCAGCGCGCGCCCATCCGCAGCTCGCTGGATGTCGGCATCCGCGCCATCAACTCCATGCTGACGGTCGGCCGCGGCCAGCGCCTCGGCCTGTTCGCCGGCTCCGGCGTGGGAAAAAGCGTGCTGCTGGGCATGATGGCGCGCTTCACCGCCGCCGATGTGATCGTCGTCGGCCTGATCGGCGAGCGCGGCCGCGAAGTGAAGGAATTCATCGAAAACATCCTCGGCGCCGCCGGGCTGAAGCGCTCCGTCGTGATTGCCGTCCCGGCCGACACCAGCCCGCTGATGCGCCTGCAGGGCGCCGCCTACGCCACCAGCATCGCCGAGCACTTCCGCGACCAGGGGCGCCACGTCCTGCTCATCATGGATTCGCTGACGCGCTTCGCCATGGCGCAGCGCGAAATCGCGCTGGCCCTCGGCGAGCCGCCGGTGACGCGCGGCTATCCGCCATCGGTGTTCGCCCGGCTGCCGCAACTCGTCGAGCGCGCCGGCAACGGCCCGGAAGGCGGCGGCTCGATCACGGCCTTCTACACCGTGCTGGCCGAGGGCGACGACCAGCAGGATCCGATCGCCGACGCGGCGCGCGCCATCCTCGACGGTCATTTCGTCCTCTCGCGCCACCTGGCCGAACAGGGCCACTATCCGGCCATCGACATCGAGGCCTCGATCTCGCGCGCCATGACCGGGCTGGTCAAGCCCCTGCACCTGGACGTGGTGCAGCGCTTCAAGCACCTCTACTCGCGCTACCAGCGCTCGCGCGACCTGATCTCCGTCGGCGCCTATGCCGCCGGCTCCGACCCCACGCTGGACCAGGCCATCGCCATGCAGCCCGCCTTCGAGGCCTTCCTGCAACAGGGCATGGATGAGCGCGAGAGCTACCAGGACGCCGTGCTCAAGCTGCACCGGCTGTTCGGCCTGGAAGCGTGAATTTGTTCCTTGCCGCCTGCTATAAAGGAATAGTAGATTCTGGCCGTAATACCCACCTGGAACAGACGGATGAAGGCGTTTCCCATGCAGTCGCTGCTTGACCTGTCGAACGTCCGCATGGACGACGCGGCACGCCAGCTCGGCCAGTTGCTGGCCAGCAAGCAGGAAACGGAAAAAACCCTCGCCCTGCTGGAACAGTACCGCGAGGAGTACGAAGCGCGCTTTCGCCAGGCGGCCCAGGCCGGACTGACCCGCGACGAGTGGAGCAACTACCAGTCCTTCCTGGGCCGGCTCGACGAGGCCATTGCCCAGCAGCGCACGCTGGTCGAAGCCTCGAAGCAGCGAACGGTCGACGGACAAAAGGAATGGCTGGACAAACGCAACCGGGTAAAGGCCTTCGACACCTTGTCGCAAAGGCACAAGGCCAACGAGGTGCACAGCGAGGCGAAGACCGAGCAGCGCGCCCAGGACGAGCACGCCGCCAAATCCTTTCGCAACGGCGACAACTGACTCCTGCGCATTGGCACGCCTCTTGCAATAAAGGAGGCATGAAGCCCGCGCACCCGAGGATCTCGCCATGACGCAAATGTCCGTCGCCCCCCCGTCGATGCCTGTCGCCACGCCCGCCCAGGCCGCTGCCGCCCCGGCTGTCGCGGCCGACGCCACAACGGACGCCGAAGGCGACATCGATTTCGCCGCCGTGCTGCAGGCGCAGATCGCCCAGCCGGCAAAAAGCGCTCCGGGAACAGAAATAATTGCCGCCCGGTTGCCATCCGCAGAGGTGGAAGCGGCCGAGGAAATGCCTCCGGCAGAAACCTTGCCGGTCGCTGCCGATCTTGCCGCCCTGCTGGCCGGCCTGATGCCGCCTGCGACGACGAAAAATCCTGCCGATCCGGGGCAACAGGCCGACGTGCCTGCCCGCGAGCAGCCAACCCTCGCCATTACCGCGACAAACGCCATCCCGGCTGCGGCGAATCCCGCCGCGCCTGCCCGGACTGCCCTCGATGGGCCTGCCGGCCAGGAAGGCATCCCCTCCAGCTTGCAGCCGGCACGCGAGACGACCGGTCTTGCCGCGCAGCCTGCGCAGCACGACGCCTTCGCCACGACAATCGCCGCCGATCCGCAGATGCCCGCCGCGGCCGCCGAGCATGCCAATCCGTCTGCTGCTTCTGCTGCTGCGTCGGCACAGGCCGCCGCCCCGCTCGCCCAGGGCGCGCCGGCCGGCGGCGCGCCCTCCGCTGTCCGCGTCGATACCCCGGTCGGCAACCGCGGCTGGGATGCCGAGATCGGCCAGAAAGTCGTCCTGCTGGTGAATCGGCAGGAAAGCCGCGCCGAACTGACCCTCACGCCGCCGCATTTGGGCAAGGTGGAAGTCTCCATCTCGGTCAATGGCGACCAGACCAGCGCCACGTTCATCTCGGCCAGCCCCGCCGCGCGCGAAGCGCTGGAGCAGGCCCTGCCGCGGCTGCGCGAGATCCTCGCCGAGGCCGGCATCACGCTCGGCCAGGCCAGCGTGAATGCCGAGTCGGCTCCGCGGGACAGGAACGGATCGCCCACGCAAGGCCGCGGCGACGGACAGGGCGCCGATGCCGCGAAGCTTGCCGCCGCCCCCGCGCAGTGGATGCGGCGAAGCGACGGACTGATCGACATCTTCGCCTGAGCATGACGACCTGCCTGCATTTCGACGCCTGGACTGCGGCCGCGCGCAAACATAACGAGCACCATCGTTCTGGAGTGATTCATGGCAAAGGCGCCACCCAAAAAAGAGGATAAGCAAGCCGAGGCTCCGGCCGAAGGCGAAGATCAGCCGCCGAAGAAGAAAGGCAAGCTGCCGCTCGTTCTCGGCCTGGTCGTGCTGCTGGCAGCCGGCGGCGGCGCGTGGTTCTTCATGTTCAAGGACAAGAGCGGGGATGGAGACACGGCGCAGCAGCAAGTCAGAACACAGCCGCCGAAGCCGCCGGTGTTCGTGCCGCTCGACGCCTTCACGGTGAATCTCTCGGCCGAACAGGGCGACCAATACCTGCAGGTGGCGGCAACGCTGAAGGTGCTCGACCAGCCCGCCGCCGACATCGCCAAGCAATACATGCCGGAAGTCCGCCACCGAACCCTGATCCTGCTGTCGTCGAAGAAAGCCGCCGAAGTCGCCTCCACGGAGGGTCGCGAGCGGCTCGCCGAGGAGATTCGCCAGACGGCGAACAACATATTGCTGGCCGCCACCGGCCGTCCGGTGAAACCGGTCGTGCTCGACGTGCCGCGGCCGGCCGGCGAGGAACCGCTCCCCGCCGACGCCAGTCCGGAGAATGCGGCAGTCGAGGCGCCCAAGACCGCGGAGGACGACAAGCCGCAGGAAGGCTCTGCGGCCGAAGCCGCCACGCCGGCCGCCGCTCAGGCCGTTCCCGTCGTCGCGCCGCCGGCGCCGAAGCCTGTCCTGAGCAAGGTCGAAGGGCCCGCCACCATGCTGTCCAAGGCGGCCGCCGACGACCCGGTGCAGAGCGTGTTCTTCACCTCCTTCATCATCCAGTAATCGCCGACACACCATGGCACAGGATTTTCTCTCCCAGGATGAAGTCGATGCCCTGCTCAAGGGCGTCACGGGCGAAACCGACGAGCCCGAGAAGGAAGAGGAAGGTGGTGGCAGCGTCCGCAAATACGATGTCGGCCGCCAGGAGCGCATCGTGCGCGGCCGCATGCCGACGCTCGAACTCATCAACGAGCGCTTCGCCCGCTATCTGCGCCTCGGCCTCTTCAACTACATGCACCGCACGACGGAAATCTCCCTCGGGCCGATCCGCGTGCAGAAGTACAGCGAGTTCATCCGCAATCTGGTGGTGCCGACCAACCTGAACCTGGTGCACTTCAAGCCGCTGCGCGGCACCGGCATGGTCGTTCTCGACCCGAACCTGGTGTTCCTGGTCGTGGACAACATGTTCGGCGGCGACGGCCGCTTCCACACCCGCGTCGAGGGGCGCGACTTCACGGCGACCGAACAGCGCATCATCCAGGGCCTGCTCAACGTGATCTTCACCGAGTTCGAGAAGGCCTGGAAGCCGGTCTTCGAACTGAAGCTGGAATACATCCGCTCCGAGATGAATTCGCAGTTCGCCAACATCGCCACGCCGAGCGAGATCGTCGTCGCCTACACCATTTCCCTGGAGTTCTCCGGCTCGACGGCGGAAATGCACCTGTGCCTGCCCTACTCGATGGTCGAGCCGATCCGCGACATTCTCTACAGCTCGATGCAGAGCGACCACCTCGTTTCCGACAGGCGCTGGATCGGCACCCTGACCCGGCAGCTGCAGTCGGCGGACGTTGAACTCGTGGCCAATCTGGGCACGACGCAGATCACGCTGGGCCAGATCCTCAACATGAAGGTCGGCGACGTCATCCCCTTCAACATCGAAGAGACGATCACCGCCGAGGTCGACCACGTGCCGGTGATGGAATGCCGCTACGGCCTGCAGCACGGCCAGTATGCCTTGAAGGTGGAGCGCTTCATCGCGCCCGACAAAACAGAGAAGCACTAGAAACGACAGGAGAACGCCATGAGCGATACCGATACCTCTGACCAGGTCAGCGCAGACGACTGGGCCGCCGCCATGGGCGAGCAGGCCGGTGCCGAAGCCAAGGCGCAGCCGGCCGACATCTTCCAGCCGCTCGGCGAAGGCGCCAAGGCCGGGGCGATGCAGGATTTCGACATGATCCTCGACATCCCGGTGCAAATGACCGTCGAGCTGGGCCGCACCAAGATATCCATCCGCAACCTGCTGCAACTGGCGCACGGCTCGGTGGTCGAACTCGACGCCCTCGCCGGCGAGCCGATGGACGTGCTGATCAACGGCACCCTCATCGCCCAGGGCGAAGTAGTGGTGGTCAACGACAAGTTCGGCATCCGCCTCACCGACATCATCACGCCGGGCGAGCGCATGCGGAAGTTGAATAGATAGTAGTTTGTAGTTTGCAGTTTGCAGTTGGCAGCGGGAAACCCCAAGGGCACCACTGTCCACGGTTTCCCGAATAGCGGCAATTTTCGCCGCCTAATCCCCGCCTCGCCGCGGCATGGCCGGCAGTAATCTGCCGCCATGCGCAAAATTTTCCTCCCGCTGCTTGCCGCCCTGCCGGGCCTCGCCCTGGCGCAGGCAGCCCCCGCGACCGTGCCGGATGCCGGCGCCAGCCTGCTCCAGGTGTTCCTCGGCCTCGCCGTGGTCATTGCCGCCCTCGTTGGCAGCCTGTGGCTGCTCAAGCGCGTGTCCGCCCCGCACGGCGCCGCAGCAGGCGTCGTGCGCGTGATCGCCGGCGCTTCCGTCGGACCGCGCGAGCGTGTGGTGCTGCTCGAGGTGGAGGACACCTGGCTGCTCGTCGGCGTCGCCCCCGGGCAGGTGAATGCCCTGCACCAGATGCCGAAAGGCAAGCTCGCGGCCGCAGCACCGGCCCCGACCGGCAAGGAATTCGGCGCCTGGCTGAAGCAGGTCATGGAGCGCAGGAATGCAAGCTAGGCATCTTCTCGCACTCGGACTGCTGATCGCACCCCTTCTCGCCCAGGCGCAGGGCCTGCCGGCACTGACCAGCACCCCGTCTTCCGGCGGCGGCCAAACCTACACGCTGTCGATCCAGACCCTGCTGTTCATCACCGCGCTCACTTTCCTGCCGGCGATCGTCCTCATGATGACGGCCTTCACGCGCATCGTCATCGTGCTCTCGCTGCTGCGCCACGCGCTCGGCACGCAAACTTCGCCGCCCAACCAGGTGATGGTCGGCCTCGCCCTGTTTCTCACCTTTTTCGTCATGGCGCCGGTGGCGGACAGGATCTACACCGACGCCTACCTGCCGATGTCAGAGAACCGGATCGGCTTCAACGAGGCGCTGGAGCGCGGCGCGGTACCGCTGAAGGCCTTCATGCTGAAGCAGACACGCAGCGCCGACCTCGGCCTGTTCTCGCGCATCGGCAACGCGCCCAAGGTGGACAAGGCCGAGGACCTGCCCCTGCGCATCCTCATCCCGGCCTTCGTCACCTCGGAACTGAAGACCGCCTTCCAGATCGGTTTCATCGTCTTCATTCCCTTCCTCATCATCGACATGGTGGTGGCCAGCGTGCTGATGTCGATGGGCATGATGATGATGTCGCCGGTGATCGTCTCCCTGCCCTTCAAGATCATGCTGTTCGTGCTGGTCGACGGCTGGAACCTGGTGATCGGCTCGCTGGTGCAGAGTTTCGGCTGAAAAGGAACGCCCATGACCCCCTCCACCGTCATTGAGCTCGGCCGCGTCGCCATCGAGGTCACCCTGCTGGTGTCCATGCCGATATTTCTCGCCGCCCTCGTCACCGGCCTGGTGATCAGCATCTTCCAGGCGGCCACCCAGATCAACGAGATGACGCTCACCTTCGTGCCGAAGCTGATCGCCATGTTCGTCACCCTGGTGGTCGCCGGCCCCTGGATGCTGACGGTGCTGACCGACTACATGCGGCGGCTGTTCGAATCGATTCCCGCCATGATTGGGTGAGCGGCAAACCGCTCACCGCTCCCCAATGCTCAGCGTCACCGACGCGCAGCTCGAAATCTGGCTGGCGGCCTTCTTCTTCCCGCTGGCGCGGGTCTTCGGGCTCATGGCCACCGCACCCGTCTTCAACAATGCCTCGCTGCCGATGCGCGTCAAGTTGATTGCCGGACTGGCCGTCACGCTCGCCCTGGCCCCGGCCCTGCCGCCGCTGCCGCAGATCGCCCCGGCTTCCTGGGCCGGACTGGCCGTACTCGTCCAGCAGGGCCTGATCGGCATCGCGCTCGGCTTCACCATGCGCATCGTTTTCGCCGGCATCGACCTCGCCGGCGAACTGATCGGCCTGCAGATGGGCCTCGGCTTCGCCATTTTCTACGATCCGCAGAACGCCGGGCAGTCGCCCATCGTGGCGGAGCTGACGGGACTGCTGGCACTGCTGATTTTTCTCGCCCTGAACGGGCACCTGGCGATGCTGGCGCTGCTGGCGGAGAGCTTTACCGTGCTGCCGATCGGCTCGGCCTCCTTTCCTGCGGCGGGCTGGGAAACCCTGCTGCGCTGGGGCGCGACGATCTTCTCGGTCGGCGTGCTGCTGGCGCTGCCCATCGTCGGCGCGCTGCTCATCGCCAACATCGCGCTGGGCGTGCTGACCAAGGTGGCGCCGACACTCAACCTGTTTGCCGTCGGCTTTCCCGTCACTTTGATGGCCGGCTTCGCCATGCTGGCGCTATCGATGCCCTACTTCGCGCCGACGCTGGAACACTTCTTCGAACAGGGATACGGCGCGGTCAGCGCGGTGATGCGCGCCGGATTGGGCGGGTAGCCCGCAGGTCGGCCTGAAGAGGCCGGCCTACTTTCTGTTGATGCAGATGGTGCCTTCGGCGTAGCGCAATGCGCCGATGACTTCCGATTCGATCCCTTCGGAATAGGCCATGATGTCATAGCCGGCGTAGCCGCCTTCCCTGACGATCTGCTCGGCATTGCGCTTGAAGACGCGTCCGGCCTCGCCGTCGCCGCCGGTGCTGCGGAAGCGCTTGGAGCGCATGCTGATGCTAAAGGTGTCGTCCGAGACCCGGCGCATTTCGCCTTCCCAGTTGGGTGCCAGCGGATCGACGAAATAGTAGATCGCCGCGCCGATCAGCATGGTCTCCAGGGAGATGCTGTAGTTCGGCGTCACTTTCAGGCTGGCGTTGGGCACGATGGGGTTGGCCGGCACGTTGTAGCGGGTGTTGCCCTTGCTGTCGGTGCCGCGCGCAATCAAGCCCGCATCGAGGGAATCGCTGACGCTTTGCGCCTGGTGATAGCAGCCGCCGATGAGCAGGGCCGCCGCCGCAAAAGTCAGTCCCCGCAGGACGGCGACCGGCTGCAAGCCTGCGCTGGCGCGGCGCTCAGACATAGTTGAACAGCGACAGGTCGGTCACCCTGAGGAAGGATTTCTGCGCCGCCTCCAGATAGCCCTGCTCCTGCGTCAACTGGCTGATCGCCGCGGCGTAGTCCACGTCGCGCAGGCGGGAGAGGGTCTGCTCGTAGTTCAGGTTCAGGCTCTCGCCGGCGCTGGCGAGCGAATCGATTTCGTTCATGCGCGAACCGATGCCGGCGCGCACGCGCAGGAGGTTGTCCTGCGCCTGGTCGAGGTCGGTCAGGGCGAAGCCGATGCGGTTGGCCAGCAGGGCGTTGCCGTTGCCGGCGGCGGCGCCCGCCTCCAGCGCGACGATCAGATTGCCCAGCGTGGCGAACAGGCTCTGGCTGGCACTGGCGTCGACGTCGAAGGTGTCGCCGTTGGCCGGATTGCCGGAGATGACGAGCTGCGCCCCGTAATCGAAGGCCGGTTCGGCGCCCTGGTTCTTCAGGACGATGGTCTGGCCCGGTGTGAACACCCGCGGATAGGGCGCGGCAGCCGGCGCAGCTCCCGTGAGCAGCGAATTGCCGCTGACGTTGTCGATGATGTCGTAGGTGGTCGTGCCGGCGTTCACGGCAAAGACGATGCTGAAATCCTTGTTGTTGCCGGCCACGTTCCACTTGGCCGGGTCCGTCACCGTGCCGGCATCGATGACGCCGCTGCCGCCGTTGGTGGCAGTCACCGAGGTCGCGAAGCTGCCGTTGCCGTTGCGGATGCGCATGAAGACATCGTTGCCCGAGTCGCTCACTGCGATCTGGCGCGAGGCGGATACCTGCTGCTGGCGCTGGCCTTCGTCGCCGGCGTAAACGACCCCGGTGGCGACCGTCCCCGAAAACGGCGTCGTATCGCCCATGTAGCCGGAGAAAAGGTGCTGTCCGCTGCCGTCCGTGGCATTGGCCAGGCCGAGCAGCTCGTCGAAGCGCTGGCGCAGTTCGGCGGCGATGCTGCGCCGGTCCCGGTCGGACAGCGCGCCGCCGCCGCCCTGCACGGCGAGCGTGCGCACGCTGTGGATCAGATCGCCGGCGGAAATCAGGCGGCCTTCCGCCAGGCCGAGAGTCTCGCCCGCCGCTTTCTGATTGGCCTGGTACAGCGCATTGGTGTTCTGCGCCTGTTCCACCTCGAGCGCGCGCGCCGCGGCGACCGGGTCGTCCGCCGGCGTCAGGATGCGCCGTCCGCTCGCCACCTGCTGCTGGGTGTGCAGCAGGGAGGCGGTCTGCTTCTGGATCGAAGCCAGGCCGGCGCTGAAGATCATGCCGCTGGATACGCGCATTGTTATCTCCCGAGGCCAAGCAAGGTATCGAACAGCTTGCTGGCGATCTCGATCATCTTGCCGGAGGCCTGGTAGGCCTGTTGGTAGCGCAGCAGGTTGGCGGCCTCTTCGTCGAGGTTCACCCCGGAGAGCGACTGCTGCGCGTCCTGCGCCTGCTTGAGGACGCTCTCCTGCGCGGTGATCGTTACCTCGACTTCCCGTGTCTTGTTGCCGACGTCGCTGACGATCTGCGCATAGGCCGACTGGTAGCTGGCGCTGCCGCCGGCCAGCGTCTTGCCCGTCTGCAGCCCGGCCAGCAGGAGCGCATTGCGGTTGTCGGAGACGCCGGCGCTGTTCGCCGAGATGGTGAACACGTCGCCGGCGGCCGGCGTGCCGCTGATCTTCACGGTCCAGCCGTTGTAGGTGATGTCGCCGCCGGCGGTGAAGGCGACATTGGCCGGGTTGCCGGTGCCGGTGCCGATCACGTCGAAGGTCGTCGGCGGGTTGTCGAAGGTGATCGTCACCGTCTGCGTCAGGTTGGCGTTCACCGGCGGCGGGCCGATCACGCTGCCGGCGCCGATGGCGCCGGCGCCGGTGTTGCCGTTGCCGGCTGCCGTGCGGATCGGCGCCGCGGCGGCGATGCTGCGCGCGTCGGTCAGCGCCACGGCGATGTCGCTGGCGGCCGTGCGCGTCGGTTGGATGAGGAAGCTGTCGCCGGCGTTCGCCGCGCCGGCGGCGAGGCTGAGGGTCATCCCCTCCACGGTCTGCGGCAGCGCCGCGGCGGCGAAGATCGTCGCGTTGTCCGACAGGCGGGTCAGCGTGTAGTTGCCGCCGCCGTTGGCGGTCAGCCGGTAGTCGCTCGTCGTCAGATTCGACGCGCTGGCCACCGCCACGCCGAGGGCGGCGGTGCCGCCGTTGAGCGGGTTGTTCGGATACACCACCTGCGGCGCCGGCGCCGTGAAGAAGTTGCCGCCGAGGGCGCCGGTCAGGTCCTGGCCGAGGCGGTGCTGGGCATTGAAGGTCTCGGCGACGCCGATGGCGATGCGGCCCAGGGCATTTTGCGCCGCATCCAGACTTTCGCGACGGAACGCCAGCAGCCCGCCCAGCGTGCCGCCGCTGAGCATGGCTTCCGGCAGGGCGGCGGTGCCGCCGCCCGGCAGGGTGATGCCGATCGTCATGCGCGAGGCATCCTCGCCGGACTGCGTCGCGGCCAATCCGTAGGACTGCACGCCGATCACAACAGCCTGGCCGTTGCCGACGAAAACGCTGAGGCTGCCGTCGGATTCGGCGAGGGTGGTCACGCGCACCTGCTGGTTCAACTGGGCGACGAGCTGATCGCGCTGGTCGAGCAGATCGTTGGCCGGCTGGCCCGGACCGGCCGCCTCCGCCAGGATGATGCGCCGGTTCAGCTCGGCAAGCTGCGTGGCATAGGAATTGATGTCGGCGACGGTGCTGGCGAGCTGGGTATCGACGCCGTCGCGGATCTCGTTGAGCCGGCTGTCCACGCCCTGGAAGCGTCCGGTCAGCGCCTGCGCCATCGACAGCATCGACTGGCGCGCCGGAATCGACGACGGAGTGGCGGCGACTTCATGCACGCCGCGGAAGAAATCGTTGAGGGCGGTGGACAGGCCGGCGCTCGAATCGGCCAGCAGGCCGTCGATCTGGCGGATCTGGTCGGCGTAGGCGTTGAGTTCCGACAGCCGCGTCTGCGCGGTGAGCGACTGGTTGGCGAGGAACTCGTTGTAGATGCGCTTCACCGTCACCACGTTGGTGCCCTGGCCGAAATAGCCGGCGCCGGTGAATTGGGGCGTGTTGGTGCTCTGGACGGTCTGCTGACGGTTGAAGCCGGGCGTGGAAGCATTGCTGATGTTGTGGCCGGTCGTCAGCAGGCCCGCCTGGGCCGCCGCCAGTCCCGATACGCCGATGTTGAAAACGTTTGAGCCCATGTCAGATCCCGCTTTCAGTCGTTAACGGCAGCTTTCCGGAAAACTTTCATCCCGCCAGCCCCGTCCGCAGCGCTTGGCCGCCGATGATGCGCTCCAGCTTGGCGGCGTACATCGGATCGGTGGCATAGCCGGCCTGTTGCAGGCCGCGGGCGAACCCCGCTGCGTCCTGCTGGTTGAGCACCGCCGCATAGCGCGGGTTGGAGGTCAGCAGGCTGGCATAGTCGCGGAAGGCTTCGGCATAGGAGGAATAAGCGCGGAAGCGTTCCACCGTCTTCTGCGCAACGCCATTGACGTATTCGGTGGTGGTCGCCTCCGCCACGGCGCCCTGCCAGTTGCGGCCGGCCTTGATGCCGAACAGATTGTGGGTCGGCGTGCCGTCGGCGAAGCGCAGTTCCGAGCGGCCCCAGCCGGTTTCCAGGGCCGCCTGGGCGATCATGAAGTGGGCCGGGATGCCGGTGGCGCGGCTCGCTTCGCCGGCCTGCGACCAGAGGCGATTGACGAACTCGCGCGCCGGCGCCGGTACGGCGGCCTCGGCGGCGGAAATGGCCGGCACAGTGGCGGGCGCCTGCGTCGCAGCCGGCCGCGACGGCAACGGCAGGGGGAACGGCGGCGCTGCAGCATCGGCCGCGGCATCGGTCGGCCCCGGGGGCGGCAGGCCGCGCGACAGTTGCTTCTCGATCAGGGCGGCCAGGCCGGTGCTGCCCTTGGCGGACATCGTCTGCGCCAGTTGCTGGTCGAGCATGGACTGGAAGAGCCGCGACTGCTCGTTGTCGAACATGCCTTCCTTGGGCGAGGCGTCGCGCATGGATTTCAGCACCATTTGCAGGAACACCGCCTCGAACTGCTGGGCGGCGTTCTTCATGGCGGCGCGCGGGTCCTCCTTGGCCAGGCGCTTCGTCTGCGCCAGGCTGTTGACGTCGATGGCAAGCTGATTTGCGATGCTGGCCTGGGTCATGGCGCGTGACGGTCCCTAGATGATTTCCAGCTCGGCGCGCAGCGCGCCGGCGGCCTTCATAGCCTGCAGGATGGCGATGAGATCGAGCGGGCTGGCGCCGATGGCGTTGAGCGCCTTGACCACGTCCGACAGCGAAGCGCCCGCCTTCAGCGCGAGCAGGCTGCCGCCCTGCTGCGCGATCTGGATGTCGGCGCGCTCGGTGACGACGGTCTGGCCGCCGGAGAGCGGCGCCGGCTGGCTCACCTGCTGCTCGGAAGACACCGTTACCGACAACCCGCCATGCGCCACGGCGCAGGTGTCGATGGCCACCGACTGGTTCATCACCACCGAGCCGGTGCGGCCGTTGACGATCACCTTGGCGGCGGTCTGCTGCGGCTGCATGTCGAGGTTCTCGATGCGGCCGAGGAAGGCGACCCGGCTGTCCGCGTCGGTCGGCGCGAGTACGCGGATGCGCCGTCCGTCCACCGCGCTGGCGGGCGATCCGCCGAGGTTGCGGTTGATCGCCTCGACCATGCGCTGGGCGGTGCCGAAATCGGTGGCATTCAGTTCGAAATAAACGAATTCTCCCTCGCCCATCTGCGTCGGCACGCTGCGCTCGACGGTGGCCCCGCCGGCGATGCGGCCGACGGAGAGATGGTTGATCTGCACCTTGGAGCCGCCCGCCGAGGCGCCGGCCCCGCTCACCAGCACGTTGCCCTGGGCGACGGCGTAGACGTTGCCGTCGGCACCCTTCAGCGGCGCCATCAGCAGCGTGCCGCCGCGCAGGCTCTTGGCGTTGCCCATCGAGGACACCGTGACGTCGATCTGCTGGCCGCTGCGGGCGAAAGGCGGCAGGCTCGCCGTGACCATCACCGCGGCGACGTTCTTCAGTTGCAGCGAGGTGCCCGGCGGCAGGGTGATGCCGAGGTTCGACAGCATGTTGACGATGCTCTGCACGGT
>JADFDL010000239.1 GCA_018262875.1 Rhodocyclaceae bacterium
CGGCCAGCGCTTCCATCGCGCGCCTGGTCGGCCTGCACAACCTCTTCGAGGGCACGCTGGCGCAGGACGGTGGCGGACTGAAACTGGCATGGCTCGGGCACACGCTGGAAGTGGCGCGCATCGAAGGCAAGCCGGGCGAGCGCGTCAGCTGGGTCATCCCGCCCGAAGGCGTGCTGCTGCACCGGCGCGAGCGGCCCTCGCGCGGCGAGGCGGAGAATCCCGTTCCGGGCATCGTGCAGGACTGCCTGCGCCTCGGCCCCTTCACGCAGATCCGCCTCGTCCCCGACGGCGGCGGCGAACCGATCGCCTTCTCCGTGCCGACCCACGTCGCCGAGCGCAACGACATCGCCCCCGGCGCCGCGGCGCGCGTCACCCTGCTGGCGGAAAGTATTCACCTCATGCCGTGGGAACCGCTCGCAGAGGCGCGGACGGAGTAGAAGTTGCTCGTTCAACCAGTCGTCGCCGTGTCATGGCGACTGACTTTCTTCTGCGAATATCCGGCTAATGGATGACCCCTTCAGCCATTCACGCCGCCAGGCCGCGTTCCGCCCCTCGCATTCCTCGATTCGTCGCACGCCGCTTCAGGCCTGCGCGGCACGGGAGCATGATCCGTCCCACCACCAGCCGACAGGAGACCGCTGCCATGATCCTTCGCATCCTCGCCAACACGCCGAGCTGGGTCTGGGGCCTGCTCGCCGCCCTGCTTGCCCTCGGCATCAGCCAGATGTTCACGCGCAGCGCCAGCCTGTCGCGGGTGATGTTCCTGCCCGCGGCGATGACCGGACTGGCCCTTTACGGCATCTTCTCCATCTTCGGCGCCAACCCGGCGGCACTGCTGGCATGGTGCGCGGCGGCGGCGCTTGCCGTGCCGGCGCTGCTGCGCCGCCCGCCGCCGGCGCGCACACGCTACGATGCCGCGACGCGCCGCTTCACCCTGCCCGGCAGTCCTTTGCCGCTGCTGCTGATCCTCGGCATTTTCCTCACCAAGTACGTCGTCGGCGTAACGCTGGCAATGCAGCCTGCCCTGGGGGAGGACGCCCTGTTCGCGCCGGCGGTGTCCGCTTTGTATGGCGTATTCAGCGGCATCTTCATCGGCCGCGCCCTGCGGCTGTGGCGCCTGGCGAAACGGCCCGACCTCGCGCTGGCCTGCTAAAAGCGCTCGTCCTCGCGCAGGTAGCGCCACTTGCCCAGCGGCAGGTCGCCGAGTTTCACGCTTCCTATCCGGATGCGCTTCAGGCCCGTCACCTTCAGGCCGACGAGTTCGCACATGCGGCGGATCTGCCGCTTCTTGCCTTCGCGCAAAACAAAGCGTAGCTGGTCCTCGTTCTGCCAGCTCACCTTGGCCGGCTTCAGCGCCGCGCCGTCGAGCGAGAGGCCGTGGTTGAGAAGGGCGAGGCCCTTGGCGTCGAGCTTGCCTTCGACGCGCACCAGGTATTCCTTCTCGATGCGCGAGTCCTCGCCGATCAGCAGCTTGGCGATGCGCCCGTCCTGGGTCAGCACGAGCAGGCCGGTGGAGTCGATGTCGAGGCGGCCGGCCGGGGCGAGGCCTTTCAGGTGGGCCGGGTTGAAGCGTTGCGCCGAGCGGTCAGTGGCGTGCTGGGTCGCGGCGGTGAACAGCGTCACCGCCGGCTTGTAGCCCTGCTCGGCCTGGCCGGAGACGTAGCCGATCGGCTTGTTGAGCATGATGGTGACGAGGGCAAGCTGGCTCGACTGCGCTTCGCGGCTCAAGCTGATCTTCTGCGTCGGCAGCGCGCGGCTGCCGAGCTCGGTGACGCGCACGCCGTCGACGAAGACCCAGCCGCGCTCGATGTAGGCGTCGGCCTCGCGCCGCGAGCACAGGCCCTGCTCGGACATCAGCTTGGAAATGCGTACCTTGCCGTCTTCAGGCATGAAGCCCCTCTCCCTGGCCCTCTCCCCGCGTGCGGGGAGAGGGAATGTGCATGATATCCGCCGAGCCGGCGCGCTTCTCCAGCTCGCGCCGCAGGATGCGGTAGGTGTCGAGGTCGAAGGCGGCGTCGAAGCGCGTCTGCGCGGCCTCGTGCAGGTCGGCCTCGCTCTTCGCCGTGCCGAGGTAGCACCAGGTTTCGAAGAGATGCCATTCGTCGCGCTCGCGGATGGCGATGCGCCCCGGGAAGGGCCAGGCGCGCAGCTTGAGCACGGCCAGCGCCGTTTTCAGACGCAGGTCGTGCGTAAGAGGGCTCTCCTTGCCGACACAAAAACCCTTGCAGCGCTTGATCTGGTGGTTGAAGCAGGCGCCCTTGCCCTGTTCGAGCCCGAGGCGCTTCAGGCACAGGCCGTACTCGCCGGCCAGTTCGCGCAGGGTGTTGTTGGCTTCGCGCTTCGACTTGAACTGGCCGTAGAGTTCGCCGAGTTCTTCCGGTGAGGCACCGGCCAGCGGCACCAGTTCGAGGGCGCGATCCTGGGTAAATTCGCCCCCCTCCCGCAGCCGCAGGGCGCAGAGTTCCTCGTTGCGCCGCAGGTGGCGGTTGTGCAGGGGGGCGCGTTCCTTGATGAGGCGCGCCTCCAGCAGCAGGGCGCCGAATTCGCCGGCGGTTTCGATCCACTCGATGCGCTTCGTTTCCTGGGCAAGGCGCATGGCGCGCCCGCTGCCGTGGTCGGCGGCGAAGTGCGACTGCACGCGCGAACGCATGTTGACGCCTTTGCCGATGTAAAGCGGCAAGTCATTTTCGCCATGGAACAGGTACACGCCCGGCGTCTCCGGCACGGCATCGAGCGCGCTGCGCTCCAGGCCCGAGGGCAGGCTGGGCGTCTTCATGGCCTTCTTCAGCGCGGCCTGGATCGCCTCGGGCGGTTTTTCGGCTTGCACCAGTTGCACGAAATCCCACAGCACGCGGGCATCGCCGAGCGCGCGATGGCGGGCCTCGCAGGCAAGATGGTGGCGGGCGATCAGCGCGTCGAGGCCGTGGCGGTGGTGCTCGGGATACAGCGCGCGGGAGAGCTTGACGGTGCACAGCACGCGCGGCTGAAAGGCGCGTTCGATGCGCTTGAACTCGTTCTTCAGGAAGCCGTAATCGAAGCGCGCGTTGTGGGCGACGAAGAGACTGCCTTCGATGCGCGCGAAGACCTCTTCGGCGATGTCGGCGAAGCGCGGCGCGCCGCGCACCATGGCGTCGGTGATGCCGATGAAGCCCTGGATGAGGGACGGGATGGGTTCGCCCGGATCGACCAGGGTGGACCACTCGTACTCGATTTGTCCGTCGGTCACCTTGACGATGCCGACCTCGATGACGCGATCCAACGCCGGGTTGGCGCCGGTGGTTTCGAGATCGACGAAGACGATGGAAGGAGCGAGCAAAAACCGAAGGTCAGTCGCCGTGATACGGCGACTGACTTTTCCTCAACGGTAGACGTAGGGCTTCTGTGGCAGCCTGGATTCCTTCAGACGCCGCTGTTCGTCGGGCGTCTGCGGTCCCGTG
>JADFDL010000240.1 GCA_018262875.1 Rhodocyclaceae bacterium
ATTCGATCCGGGCCACCGAAGACATCGTTGGCAACGCCGTCATTCGCGACGGCCTCAAGCGCGCCGGCCAGTTGATCGCGGAGGGGCAGAACATCACCGCAGCGTTCCAGAACATCGGCCTGTTTCCGCCGCTGGTGGTGCGCATGCTGCGCGTGGGCGAGAACACCGGCGCGCTCGACACCGCGCTGCTCAATGTCGCCTACTTCTACAATCGCGACGTCAAGGAATCCATCGAGAAGGTGCAGGCTATGATCGAGCCGACCATGACCCTCATCCTCGGCGCCCTGCTCGGCTGGGTCATGCTCTCGGTGCTCGGGCCGATCTACGACGTCATCACCAAACTGAAGATCTGATGTCACAGCAACGCCTGCTCTATCTGGACACCAATCACCTCAGCGCCTTGCTGTGGCACGGCGGCACGCTGCACGAGGAAGGCCATTTCGCACATGACGATGCGGGCGTGGCTGCATTCTCCGAGTACCTTGCCCATCACCGCCGCAGCAATTTCCGCCTGCTTGCCGATGTCACCGACGAAGGCTTCCAGATCGAGACGCTGCCCTACACGCAGGGCGCCGACCGCAGCGCCCTGCTGGCGCGCAAGCTGGGCCAGTATTTCTACGGCTCGCCGCTGACGACGGCGATTTCCTGCGGCCGCGAAAAAACCGGCCGGCGCGACGAGAAATTCCTGTTCGCCGGCCTGACGCAGGCCAAGCTGTTCGAACCCTGGCTCGCCGCCCTGCGCGCCGCCGAAGCCCCGCTGGCGGGCATCTATTCCCTGTCCCTGCTCGGCGCCGCCCTACTGGCCAAGCTGCCGCCCGTCCGCGAACACTGCCTGCTCGTTTCGATCACCCGCGGCGGCATCCGGCAAAGCTTTTTCGAGAACGGCCAGATCAAGTTCAGCCGCCTGTCGCCGATGACGGCAACCGGCGCCGCCGAACTTGCCGCCGGCTGCGCCGCGGAAGCCGCCAAGATCTACCAGTACCTTCTCGGCCAGCGCCTGCTGGCACGCGGCACGCCCCTGTCCGTGATCGTCCCGACGCACCCCGCGCAGACCGGCACCTTTCTCGAACACTGCAAGAACACCGAAGAACTGCAGTTCACCCTCCACGATCTTCACGCCGCCGGCAAGACCTTCGGGCTGAAAACCCTGCCACGGGATTCCTGCAGCGACTTCCTGTTCCTCCACCTGCTGGCGCAAAAGCCGCCGCGCGAGCAATTCGCCCCGCCGCCCGAACGCCGTTTCCACAGCCTCTGGCAGATTCGCTCCTGGCTGGTCAAGGGCGGCGCCATCGCCCTGCTCGGCTGCCTGCTCTTCGCCGGTCGCGAAGCGGTGCACTACCTGGAGTCCAGTTCCGCCACGGCAGACCTGCTGCAGCAGACCGAAGCCGACATGCAGAAATACCAGGCCATCCAGAAAACCTATCCGCCGATGCCCACCAGCACGGACAACCTGCGCGCGGTGATGAATCGCTTCGGTGACCTGGAAAAGCGCAGCGCGTCGATCGAACCGCTCTATCTCGCCGTCAGCCAAGCACTGGGCGAAGAGCCGAAGGTCGACATCGAACGCATCCAGTGGCAGCTCAGCGGCAATCCGGACGAAGGCATGAAGTTCCAGGCCGATCCGCGCGCGACAGCGACACCCGCAGCCGCGGCCGGCGGCAACGACATGCATGAAATCGCCATCGTATACGGCCTGCTGCCGGCGTCGATGGCCACCGACCAGCGCGGCCAACTGGAAACGGTCAACGCCTTCGCCAACGCCCTGCGCAAGAACGCCGCACTGAAAGTCACCGTCCAGCGCATGCCCTTCGACATCGAATCCGGCAAGTTGCTGAAGAGCTCGAGCGAAGCCGAACAGGCTGCGGCCCAGTTGAAGTTCGTCATTCACCTCAGCAGGAAGCTGTGACATGGCCACCTCATTCTCCCAGGACGACTTCCGCCGCATCCGCCTGAGCCTGGCGGCGGCAATCGTCATGGCCGCCGTCGGCGGCGCCATCGTCTATGCCTCGATGCTGCTGCACCAGTCGGAAAAGAAGAACCAGGCCATGGCACAGGCCAAGCGCGCAGAAATCCAGGGAAAGCTGATGCGCGCGCGCGAAGAGGAGCTCGATATCAAGGGCAAGATCGCCCGCTACAACGCGCTCTCGAGCCGCGGCATTTTCGGCGAGGAACAGCGCCTCGACTGGGTCGAGCAGATTCGCCGCATCAAGACCGCGCGCAAGCTGTTCGACATCCAGTACGAGATCGCTCCGCAGCAGGCGATCGACGCCGCCACGCTCCCCGGCAGCAGCGCGAATTTCGATTTCCTCTCAAGCCCGATGCAGATGAAGATGAAGCTCCTGCACGAAGAAGACCTGCTCAACTTCCTCGCCGACCTGCGCGCTGCGGCGCAAGCCTACCTGCGCGTGCGCCGCTGCGACGTCGAACGCCTGCCGAAAGCCGCCGGCGACAGCCGCGGCATCCCGCCCCAACTCAGCGCCGATTGCACCATCGACTGGATCACCATCCGCGAGAAGAAGGCCGCATCATGACCCGCTTCAAGTGCCAGGCATCAACCACGCGGTGGCCCCGTAGGTCGGGCTTCAGCCCGACAAAGACGGCGGCCCTGCTCGCCGCCGCCCTGCTGCTCCCCGCCGCACCCACCGCCGCCGTCTCCGCCGAAGAACTCGGCCGCCTCTTCCTCACCCCCGAACGCCGCGCCGCTCTCGAGCGCCAGCGCCAGCTCAACATCCAGGAAACCCAGCAAGTCATCGAAGGCGCCACGCTCACCGTCTCCGGCGTCGTCCAGCGCAGCGGCGGCAAGGCCACCACCTGGGTCAATGGCACGCCGCAGGACGACATGAACGCCGCCACCGGCGTGCGCGTCGAGATCGACCGCTCGAACCCCGCCAGAACCACCGTCGTCGCCGGCGAGGAATCCCCGGCCAGCCTGAAGGTCGGTGAAGCCATCAACCGCGCCACCCGCGAGACCACCAGCGGCGTCGGCGAAGGAAGCATCGTCGTCAAGCGCGACAGCGCCAAAACGAAGTAGGGAGTCCCGGACCAAATCGAGGCGCGCGACCACAAGGTAGGCTGGAATATCGGCGATGCTGAAGTTCGAATGGGACACTGAAAAGCAGCTTCCAACCTGCGCAAGCATGGCGTATCGTTCGACGAAGCGGGTTCGGTTTTCCTGGATCAACTTGCGTTATCCGGCCCGGATCCAGATCATTCGGCCGAAGAATTGCGCTACATCACTATCGGAATGTCACGACTCGGTCGCTTGCATGTGATTTCCCATACGCATCGTCCGGGTACAATTCGCATCATCGGAGCGCGGCGCGTCACTCGTGTGGAAAGAAAAATCTATGAAGAAGGCTGAAACGGAAATGCGTGCGGAGTACAAGCGTTCTGACTTCACGAAGCTCGAACGCGGCAAGTTTTATAAGGAAGTCGCC
>JADFDL010000241.1 GCA_018262875.1 Rhodocyclaceae bacterium
CGGCGACGATCTGCAGCACGAACAACGCCGCGGCGGCGGCGAAGAACTTGTAGGTGGCGCGCTGCAGCGCGTCCGGGGCGAAGGTTTCGACATGCGCCAGGGTGGCCAGGCACGTCTCGTCGCCGGCCTGGCGCCAGCCGGCCATACTGCTATAGCGGCCGTAGAGGAACAGCACGACGCCGAGCACGGCGATCAGGCCGAGCGCGGCGGCCACGCTCCACATCATGACCGGCGCGGTCGGCCGGTTGCCGGCCAGCTCGTCGTAGGGCCAGTTGTGCGTGTAGCTGTACTCCTCGCCGGGCCGCTGGGCGCCGCAGACCCAGCCGCCCCAGAAGAAGAAGGCGGCGAGGTCGGAAAGTTCGGCGGCATCCGTGATGTAGCCGGCGGGATGGAAGGCCTCGGCGCCCTCGCCGCGGAACATGGCGGCGTAGCGGCGCTCCAGCTCGCGGAAGGCGTAGGCCTGCGCCTCGCCGACCGTCACCCGGTTGCTGGCGGCGTCGTGGCGGTTGCGGCGGATCTCGGCCTGGGCCAGCGCCAGCGCGGCGGCCGGCTCGATGCCGTCGCGCGAGGCGTGGTGGTCGCGCATGGCGCGCGCCATGGCGTGCAGGGCGTCGGCTGTGAAGTCGGGGCCGCGCCCGGCGCCGTCGCCGAACATCGAGCCGTGGTTCATCAGGCCGTACTTGAGGAACACCAGCTGGCCGCGCGTGACGGCGGCGGCGGCGACCACCGTCTCGCCCGATTCGGCAACGAAATCCGGGATCGGCGGCGCGTCCTGGTAGGTGCGCGTGCCGACGAAGAGCATGCTGCCCACGCCGATGGCCAGCACGAGGGCCAGCGGCAGCCACCAGTTGCGCCGGTTCATCACCAGACGGTTCCAGCCGCCGCCGATCTTCTCGAAAGCGTCTTCGATCATATGCGTCCTTGCACGGGTTGTTCGCACAGTTCGCCGCCGCCGTCGAGCGGCAACGTCGGCGGCAGCACCGGCGCCTCGACGATCAGCGGACGTTCCATGCTGAGGGATTCGAGGAAGGCCACCAGGTCGTTCTTCTCGTCCTCGCTGAGACCGAGCGGCTTCAGCAGCGGCGACTTGTTCGGTACGCTGCCGCCGCCGGCGTCGAAGAAGTCGACCACGTCGCGCAGCGTGGCGATGGCGCCGTTGTGCATGTAGGGCGCCGTGTATTTCAGCTCGCGCAGGGTCGGCGTGCGGAACTTGCCGATGTCGGCCGGCTCGCGCGTGCGGTAGTAGCGGCCGAGATCCTCCTCGAGGCCGCGGTACACCGCCTGCGGCACGTCGCGCTGGGCGTTCTGCCAGCGCACGGCGATCTGCACCAGCGGATGGGAATCGTAGAGCGGCTGGCGCGGCACGCCGAGGGCATGGAAGCCTTCGTCGGTGGCGAGCGCGCCGTGGTGGCACTGGATGCAGCCGGCCTTGCCCTCGAACAGCGCCAGGCCGCGGCGCGCCGATTCGGACAGCGCGGACGCGTCGCCCGAGAGATGGCGGTCGAAGGGCACCTGGCGCGGATCGGACACCAGCGTGCGCTCGAAGGCGGCGATGGCCTGCCAGGCGTGGTCGAGTTGCGGCCACTCGTCGCCGAAGACCTGGCGGAACAGCGCGACGTACTCGGGGATGAAGCGCAGGCGCATCTCCACCATCGAGGCCTTGCCGTTGCCTTCGACCGGCGCCTGCATCGCCGAGCGCGCCTGGATCTCCAGGCTGTCGAGCGTGCCGTCCCACATCAGGCGGGTGTAGTGCGCGGCGTTGAGCACCGTCGGGTTGTTGCGCCAGAGGCGATGGCCGGGATAGCCGCGCGCCAGCGCATCGTTGTGCGTCCAGCCGAGTTGCGGCACGTGGCAGGAGGCGCAGGAGGTCGAACTGTCGCCGGACAGGCGCGGATCGAAGAACAGCATGCGGCCGAGGCGCAGCTTGTCCTCGCTCATCGGGTTGCCGGCCGGCACCGGCACGGCCGGCAGGGAGGCCAGCGGCGGATGGGCCGTCTGCGGCACGAAGGCCGCCCAGGCGCCGGCGATCAGCGCGATCGCCGCAAGCAAAAGCAGGGCGAAGCGTTTCATCGGCGCCCTCCGCCGACGCTGCCGTAGTCGTAGGCCGGCGGTTCGGCCACCGGCGCCAGCGGCGCGGACAGCGCCAGCAGGAAGGCCACCAGCGCCTGCCGCTCGCGCGCACTGAGGTCGAGCGGCCGCAGCACGCTGCCGGGACCGCCGCCGCGGCCATGGAAATCGACCACCTCCTCCAGGCTGGCGAGGCGGCCGTTGTGCATGTACGGCCCGGTGTGGGCGAGGCCGCGCAGGGGCGGCGTGACGAAGCTGCCGCGCTCGGCCGGGTTCTTGCTGACGGCGTAGGCGCCGACGTCGCCGCGCTCCGACATCGGATGGGGCAGCCCCCGCTCGGTGTAATGGCGCAGCAGGCTGATGGCACGCAGCGGCTCGCGCGCGATCGCCGGGTGCTCGGGCACGCCGAGGCGGTGCGGCTTGCCGTCCGTGAGCAGCGGCCCGGAGTGGCATTGCACGCAGCCGGCCTTGCCGGCGAACAGCCGCTGTCCTTCTTCGGCAAGCGGCGGCAGCGCCGCTTCTCCGCGCAGGGCGCGGTCGACCGGGGCTTCGGCGAAATCCAGCGTCTTCAGGTATTCGGCGATGGCCAGGAAGGCCTGCTCGCCGCGCAGCTCGCTTTTCTCGCCCCCGCCCTGTCCGCCGAAAGCGCGCAGCCACAGCGCGAACAGGGGTGGAATCTGGCGGATGCGCTCGACGACGATGCGCGCCTCGCCGTTCATGAACTGGGCGTCGAGCACCATCTCGCGCACGACGCCGGCGAGATCGCCGCCGGCATGGCGGCCGTCCCACATCAGCCGCGATTTCAGGCGCACCGACAGCAGGCCGGGCGCGTTGCGGAAATGCTCGGTGCCGTTGTAGCCGCGCGACAGCGGCTGGCCGTCGGCGAAGCCCTTGCTCGGCACATGGCAACTGGCGCAACTGCGGCTGCCGTCGCCCGACAGGCGCGTCTCGAAGAACAGGTGGCGGCCCAGCTCGGCCTGCGCGGCATTCACCGGCGCCGGCGGCGGCAGGGGCTGCATGCGCATGTCGCCGGCCGCGGCCGGCGACATGAAGCCCGCCAGCAGCGCCACGCCCAGTGCGCGCAACAGCGGTTTCATTTGACGAACCGCTCCCCGCCGTAGCGCACCAGCGGCGCCTGCTGCAGGATCACGCTGCAACTGCGTTTCCAACTGAGGATTTCGTCCAGCAGGCGGGCGTCCTCGGCGGCCGTCAGCGGGCGGGCGCCGGGCGGCGGCACGCTGATGAAGAAGACGCGGCCGGTGTCGCCGTGGGCGAACTGGCCGCGCAGGGGCTGCGCCTGTTTCTTCGCCTCGTCGGGCGGCTGGTGGCAGCCCATGCAGTTGAGGGCATACAGCGTGGCG
>JADFDL010000242.1 GCA_018262875.1 Rhodocyclaceae bacterium
TGCGTCGTCAAGCCGGCCTCGACCGAAGAGGTCGCCGCGGTTGTCGTCCTCTGCGCGGAGGAGTGCATCCCGATGGTCCCGCAGGGCGGCAACACCGGCCTGGTCGGCGGCGCCACGCCGCACCACGACGGCAACGAAGTGGTGATCAATCTCTCGCGTATGCGCCGCATCCGCGAGATCGACGCCGCCAACAACACGCTGACCGCCGAGGCCGGCTGCCTGTTGGCCGAGGTGCAGGCCGCGGCGGCGGGCGCCGACCGGCTGTTTCCCCTCTCGCTGGCGGCCGAAGGCAGCTGCGAGATCGGCGGCAACCTGTCCACCAACGCCGGCGGCACAGCCGTTCTGCGCTACGGCAACATGCGCGAACTGACGCTGGGCCTCGAGGCGGTGCTGCCCGACGGGCGCATCTGGCACGGCCTGCGCGGCCTGCGCAAGGACAACACCGGCTATGACTTGAAGCACCTCTTCATCGGCGCCGAGGGCACGCTGGGCATCGTCACCGCCGCCGTGCTGAAGCTGTTTCCCCGCCCGCGCAACAGCGCCACGGCCTGGCTGGCGGTACGCGACCCCGTCGCCGCCGTGGAACTCCTGTCGCGCCTGCGTGGCGCCTGCGGCGAGCGCGTCACCGGCTTCGAGATTGCCGCCCGGCCGGCGCTGGAACTGGTGCTGAAACACATCCCCGGCGCGCGCGATCCGCTCGCCGCTGCTTCGCCCTGGTATGTGCTGACGGAACTCACCGACACGCTGGCGGATGTCGACCTGGCCGGCACGCTGGAGACGATACTCGACGCGGAAATCGCGGCAGGGCGGGTGACCGACGCCGTCGTGGCGCAGGACCTTGCCCAGCAGCAGGCTTTCTGGCACCTGCGCGAGAACATCTCCGAAGCGCAGCGCATCGAAGGCGTCAGCATCAAGCACGACATCGCCGTGCCGGTGTCGCGCATCGCCGAATTCATCTCACGCGCCGACGCCGAGCTGCGGCGCGCTTTTCCCGCCGTGCGCATCGTCGCCTTCGGCCATATCGGTGACGGCAACCTGCACTACAACCTGTCGCGGCCGGAAGCGGCGGCCAACGCCGAGTTTATCGCTCAGACGCCGCAAGCCAACCGCATTGTGCACGACATCGTCGCCGCGCTGGACGGATCGATCTCGGCCGAACACGGCCTCGGCCAGCTCAAGCGCGGTGAAATACTGCGCTACAAGAGCACCGTCGAAATGGATCTCATGCGCACCGTCAAGCGGGCCCTCGACCCACAGGGATTGATGAATCCGGGCAAGGTGATTTGAAGCGTTCCGGAGGGTTTACAAGGGCGGAGACGCTACGTATAATGCGCGCTCCTCTGTGGGGGTATAGCTCAGCTGGGAGAGCGCTTGCATGGCATGCAAGAGGTCCGCGGTTCGATCCCGCGTACCTCCACCAAAGACACTTACGACTTTCGAGTAGCACCTCGGGTCCCCATCGTCTAGAGGCCTAGGACATCGCCCTTTCACGGCGGTAACCGGGGTTCGAATCCCCGTGGGGACGCCACCTTAACCCCACTTGCGCCGATCCGGCAACGGATCGTTCTGGCGCGGGTGGCGGGATCCGGCACGACATTCTCGATGAAGCCGCCAAGGAACGCCATCGGCCAGGCGCGCCGACGCCCGGCCGTTGCCGCGGAACGCAGAGTGCGGCGGCCCTTTCTGCGATACCGGTTTTTTTCGGATGCGCCATTCGTTCCGTCCAGGGCAGCAGGGTGCTGGTACTATAAGTTATCGCATTTTGTTATGGGAAGCCCGCCGCTGCTGTGAACCTCAAGCAACTCGAATACTTCGTCGCCGTCGCCGAGCTGGGCAGCTTCAGCAAGGCGGCGGTGATCCTCAACATCGCCCAGCCGGCGCTCTCAAGGCAGGTGCGCCTGCTGGAAACCGACCTGCACGTGACGCTGCTGATGCGCAACGGCCGCGGCGTGGTGCTGACCGAGGCGGGCAAGCGCCTGTTCGACCACAGCGTCGGCATCCTGCAACTGATGTCGCGGGTGCGCGAGGACATCGAGGCCTCGCGCGACGAGCCGGCCGGGCGCATCGTCGTCGGCTTGCCGCCGAGCATGGGGCGGTTGCTGACCCTGCCGCTGGTGGAGGGTTTCCGCCGTGCGCTGCCGAAGGCGCGCCTGGCCATCGTCGAGGGCCTCACGACACACTTGGCGGAGTGGATCTCGACCGGCCGGGTGGATATCGGCCTGCTGCACAATCCGGAGCCGCAGCCGGCGCTGGAGGTGACGCCGGTGCTGGAGGAGCCGCTCGGACTGGTCAGTCCGGCGACGAAGTCCGGCGGCAAAGCGGTCGAAAAGCGTGCCGGCAGAAAAGTCAGTCCCCGCAACACGGCGACGCTGGCCGAACTGACGCGCCTGCCGCTCATTCTGCCCGAGCGCACCCACGCCATCCGCAAGCTGCTGGAAACCCATGCCGCGCTGGCCGGCTGCAAGTTGAATGTTTTCCTCGAGGTTTCCAGCGTGCAGTCCATCCTCGACCTGGTGCGCGCCGGCCATGGCCATGCCGTGTTGACGCCTTCGGCGCTGGCCGCCTCGGGCACGCCGGCCGCCTTCCGCCTGCGGCCGCTGGTTGAGCCGCGCCTGACCAGCATGCTGTGCCTGGGCGTCTCTGCGCACAAGCCGGCGACGCCGCTCTCGAAGCACGTCTTCCGCATGCTGCACGAGCTGGTCGTTGCGGCCGGACGGGCGCAAGACCCCGCCTATAGCAAAACGCGATAACTGCTAGCGTGTCCCACGCCTAGGCGCAGCACGGTCGTGCGGAGGAGAATCCTCCCCATGAATACCCGAATCAGCGGCATCTCCTCGATGGCGACGCGCCTGGTGCTGGCCGAACTGGCCGGCGCCTGGCGGGCGCGCAGCGGCGTCGACGTCGACTTCGAGTCGGTCGGCGGGGTGGATGCCGCGAAGCGCGTGCAGGCCGGCGAAGCCCTGGACCTGGCGGTGCTCGATGCCGACGCGCTGGAGAAGCTCGCCGCCACGGGGCGCGTGGTGGCCGGCAGCCAGGCTGCGCTGGTCCGCTCGGGCGTGGCGATCGCCGTGCGCGCGGGCGCGCCGCGGCCGGATGTTTCCACGGAAGAAGCGCTTCAGCGCGCCGTCCTGGCGGCCCGCACGATCGGCCATTCCACCGGCCCCAGCGGCACGGCGCTGCTCAGGCTGTTCGAGCGCTGGGGCCTCCTCGACGCCCTGCGGCCGCGCATCGTGCAGGCGCCGCCCGGCGTGCCGGTCGGCAAACTGGTCGCCGACGGCCAGGTCGAGCTCGGCTTCCAGCAGTACAGCGAAATGATGAACGTCCCCGGCATCGCGGTGCTCGGCCCGATGCCGCCCGGCTGCGGGATCGTCAGCATCTTCTCGGCCGGCCTCTGCGCCGCCTCG
>JADFDL010000243.1 GCA_018262875.1 Rhodocyclaceae bacterium
GCGGTTTCTGAATGATGTCTGCCGTCTGCAATTCACCGACGCCAACAAATACCACGAGCGCACCAAGGCGGTGTATTTCCACACGTCGCACCATGGCCTGTGCGCGGCTTTGAGGCGCGACAAGAAGTGGACGCAGGTTAGCCAGTCTATGGGCGGAGCGCACAAAGGGAAGTCGGAAAAAAGTATGGCAAAGAGCCGGACAAAATCGCCGGTGTGCGCGCTCGCCGGTGCCGCGCCCGGCTACGGCGGCCACCACCGCGCCGTCCAAGGCTTCAAAATGACACGGGAGGCCGCATGCGCGTCCTGATCGCCGGCCAGAAGTGGTTCGGCGCCGAGGTTTACGCCGCCCTGCGCGCGCTGCCCGGCGTCGAACTCGCCGCTGTATCCGCCCCCGTCAACCCGGACAAGCCAGACCGCCTGGCCGCCGCCGCCGCCCGCGCAGGCGTGCCGGTCATCCGTGCCGGCGCCCTTAACGCGGCCACCATGCCCGCCGGAATCGGCCTGATCGTCGCCGCCCATTCGCACGACTTTATCGGCGAAGCCACCCGCCACCGCGCCCGCTATGGCGGAATCGGCTATCACCCCTCACTGTTACCGCTACACAGAGGCCGCGATTCAATCGAGTGGGCCATCCGCATGCGAGAGCGTGTTACAGGCGGGACTGTTTACCGGCTGTCGAACCGCATGGATGGTGGCAACGTCCTGGCGCAGCGGCATGTTTTCATCCGCCCGGACGACACCGCCGAGGAACTTTGGCGGCGCGATCTTGCGCCGCTCGGCGTTGAACTACTGGCCGGCGTGGTGGCCGCATTCGCCCGCAATGGATACGCGGCCGGCAAGGAACAAGACCCCGCGCTCGCCACCTGGGAGCCGTCAATCGGCCGCGCGCCGGCATTCCGGCCCGACCTGCCTATGCTGCAAGACTTTTCCCGGCGGGACGAAGACGACACGCTGCGCGACGTGCTCGCCGTCGAGGCCGTCCGCGCTGCTGCCATTCGACGCGCGAAGGAAACCGCATGACCCACGCCGCGCTATTCCTTTCCGCCTTCTTCACCGTGTTTCTGCTCGGCATCCAGCAGCAGAACGTGCACGGCCGCCACTATTTCGCCGCCATCGTTACCAGCTTCGGCATCGGCGCGGCGCAGATATTCCTCTGGCGCCTGGTGCCGGACGCCAACGCGGGCGAGATCGCCGCCACCCTGGCGGGCGGACCGTGCGGCATCGTCGCCGCCATGTGGGCGCACCCACGCATCGCGCGCAAGTGGTCAAGATGACCGTCCCCGCCCGCCGCTCCCGCACCCCCATCCCTCACGCCCGGCGTCACTTCTACGCCCTGCTGGCCCGCTCGGTGCGGCCGCGGCCCCTGACCACCGTCTCCGCCTGGTCCGACAAATACCGCATCCTCACCTCCAAGGGCTCCGGCGAGCCTGGCCAGTGGCGCACGGAGCGCACGCCCTACCTGCGCGAGATCCTGGATTCGCTCTCGGTCAACTCCCCGGCCCAGCGCATCGTGCTCATGTTCGCGGCCCAGCTCGGCAAGACCGAAGTCGGCCTCAACTGGATCGGCTATGTGATGCAGCACGCCCCCGGCCCAATGTTGACCGTGCTGCCCACCCTGGAGGTGCGCAAGCGCTGGGTGCGCCAGCGCCTGGACCCGCTGTTGACCGAGACGCCGGTCATTCGCGCCCTGTTCGACGCGCGCCGGGCCCGGGACGCGGGCAACGCCGAAGACATGAAGGACTTCCCCGGCGGCATGCTGGTCATCGGCGGCGCCAACTCGCCCGCCTCGCTGGCGTCCATGCCCATCCGCTACGTTCTCTGCGACGAGGTGGACCGCTTCCCCTGGGAGGTGGGCCAGGAAGGCGATCCCCTGGGCCTGATCGACGAGCGCACCAAGACCTTCCCCCGGCGCAAGGTGCTGCTGGTGTCCACGCCCACGGTCAAGGGCGCCTCGCGCATCGAAGGCGAATACGAGAAGTCCGACATGCGCCAGTACCACGTGCCCTGTCCCCACTGCGGCGAACTGCAGGTGCTGCGCTGGCGCCATGACGACGGCCGCTACGGGCTCATCCACAACGCCGCCACCGGCGCCGTGTACTACGCCTGCATCCACTGCGGCGAGCGCATCGACGAACACCACAAGCCCGCCATGCTCGCCGCCGGCCGCTGGATACCGCGCCACCCGGAGCGCGCGGTGCGCGGCTATCACCTCTCAGGCCTGTACTCCCCTATCGGCCTGGGCTTCACCTGGGCGGAACTCTGGCGGAAGTGGGAGGAAGCCCACGGCGACACCGCCAACCTCAAGCGCTTCATCAACACCACCCTGGGCGAAAGCTGGGAGGAGCAGGGCGACAGCATCGAAGACCTGGCCCTCATCGCCCGCCTGGAGGACTACCCCGAGACCCTGCCCGCCAGCCTGCGCACCGCCGGGGTGGACGTGCAGAAAGACCGCCTGGAAGCCTCCATCGTCGCCTGGGGCGCCGGCGAGGAAGGCTGGCTCATCGACCACCTCATCCTGCCCGGCGACACCGCCCGGCCGGAAGTCTGGGAAGCCCTGCACGACGCCCTCACCGACGCCGGCATCGCCTTCGCCGCCATCGACTCCGGCTACAACACCAGCATGGTCTATGCCTTCACCGAAAAGCGCCGCTGGTCGGTGGCGGTGAAGGGCATCACCGGCATGGGCCGCCCCCTCATCGAAGACGAAAAGAAGCGCCGCCAGCGCCTGCGCAACCGGCGCAAGAAAGCCGCCCACGTGGAGCCCCTGGGCGTGGACCAGGGCAAGGCCCTGCTCTACGCCCGCCTCAAGCTGCCCGTGCCAGGCCCCGCCTACCTGCATTTCCCACGGGACCCCGCCTTCGACGACGAATACTTCGCCCAGCTCGCCGCCGAAAAGCTGGTCACCAAGATCAAGGGCACCCGCCCATTCCAGGAATGGGTCCAGACCCGGCCACGAAACGAAGCCCTGGACTGCCTGCTCTACGCCCTCGCCGCCCTGCGCCTGTCCGGCAAGACGCCATCCGCGCCGGTGGCGGAACCAGCAAGCGGCCAGCCCACCCCGCAAACCCTCGTCGCCGGCCGCCGCGCACGGTACTACGTCACGAAAGGCTAGCATGGACATCATTCGCGACATCCTCACCCGCGTACAGGAAGGCCTGATGGCGCGCATGGGCGTACCGGACGAGATCATCGACCTGCTGACGCGCGTGGACCGAGAAGTCCGCGGCGAATACGGCGGCGAGCGGACCTACATCGCCAAGACCTGCGAGGCCGACATGATTTGCGCGGCCCAGCGCAACAACGCCATTCGCCGCGCCTGGAAGTCCGGTGAGCCGGTATGCCTGATCGCCGAGCGGCATGGACTCAGCCGCCGCAACATCTACCGCATCGTGCGGGGCGACTT
>JADFDL010000244.1 GCA_018262875.1 Rhodocyclaceae bacterium
CGGCGATTTCGAGGCCGGGCGTGTCGGCGTCGACGACGAAGGCCGACAGGCCGCGCGAGCCGGGCGCCTCGCCGGTGCGCGCGAACACCACGTAGAAGTCGGCGATGCCGCCGTTGGATATCCAGGTCTTCTCGCCATCGAGCACGTAGTCGCCGCCGTCGGCGCGCGCTGCGCATTCCATGGCCGCGACATCGGAGCCGGAGCCTGGTTCGGAGAGGGCGAAGGCGGCGATCGCTTCGCCCGAAGCGACTTTCGTCAGGTAGCGCCGCTTCTGTTCCGGCGAGCCGTGCAGGGTGAGGGCGCCGGAACCGAGGCCCTGCATGCCGAAGGCGAAGTCGGCGAGGCCGGAATGACGCGCTAGCGTCTCGCGCAGGAGGCAGATGGCGCGCGTGTCGATGACGTCGAAGCGGCCGCCGCAGCCGGTGCCGCCGACGGCATAGCGCAGCCAGCCGGCGGCGCCGAGGCGGGCGACGAGGTCGCGGCAGGCGGCGTCGACGTCGCCATGTTGGCCGGTGATGTTGTGGGCCACCCAGTCTTCAAGTTCGCGCTCAAGTATGCGGTGTGCGTCGTCGAAGAAAGGCCAGTCGAGATAGCTCTTGTCGCTCATGTTTGTTCTCTGTCGTTACATGGTTTCGCCGCCGGAAACCGAAATGGCCTGCCCGGTGACGGCTTCCGTGCCCGGCTGGCACAGCCATACTACGGCGTTTGCGACTTCCTCAGGTTGCACCAGGCGGCCCTGCGGATTGTGTTTGACGAGTTCGGCCTCGGCATCGGCCAGGGAGCGGCCGGTCTTCGCCTGGATATTGGCGAGGGAGTCGCGGACGATGTCGGTTTCGGTGTAGCCTGGGCAGACCGCATTGATCGTGACGGGCTTCTTCGCCAGTTCCTGCGCCAGGGCGCGGGTGAGGCCGAGGACGGCATGCTTGGCCGCGCAGTAGGCCGAGACATAGGCATAGCCCTTCAGCGAGGCCGTGCTGGCGACATTCACGATGCGGCCCCAACCGAGGTCGAGCATGCCGGGCAGCACCGCGCGGATGCCGAGATAAGTGCCGGTCAGGTTGACGTCCAGCATCCGCTGCCACAACGCCAGGTCCGTTTTGGCAAAGGGCGCGCTGGCGGCCTGCCCGGCATTGTTGACCAGGATAGCCACGGGTCCCAGTGCTTTGGTTGCGCCGGCGAAGGCGGCACCGATGGAATCCGGTTCGGCAACGTCTGCGGTTTCGCAATGCACCCCGGTCAAGGTGCGCAGCTTGCGGGCTTCTTCATCCAGCGTCGCCCGGGTCCGGCCCACCAGAGTGATGCGCGCGCCGCGTTCGGCCAGCGCGCGGGCGATAGCCGCGCCGATGCCGCGTCCACCGCCGGTGACGACGGCATGTTTTCCTTCCAGGGGCATGGCCGAGCCCCGCATCAGGCAGGCTTCTTGAGCAATTCGCGCAGGCGGAAGCGCTGCATCTTGCCGGTCGCGGTGCGCGGCATTTCGGTGACGAAGCGGATGGTGCGCGGGCACTTGTAGATCGACAGGGTCGACTTGAAGGTCTGCTGCAGCGCTTCTGTCAACGCCGCGGTGTCGGCCTCCGCATCGCGTGCGATGGCGAAGAGGGCAATGCGCGTTAGGCCGTCCTCGTTGGTGAAGCCGACCACCGCGGCTTCCGCCACGCCGGGCACGGTCAGGGCGCAGGCCTCGATCTCGGCGGGGCTGACCCACTGGCCGGAAATTTTCAGCATGTCGTCGGCTCGCCCCACGTGGTACCAGTAGCCTTCGACATCGAAGCGGAACATGTCGCCGGGGTAGTACCAGCCGTCGCGCAGCGTTCGCGCCGACAGCTCGGGTTGTTTCCAGTAGCCGACGAACTGGCACGACGTGCGTATGGCGATTTGTCCGGGCGTGTCCGGCTCGGTAATGTCGCGGCCGTCCTCGTCCACCAGGCGCACCTCCGCCCAGGGAACGCGTTTGCCGGAAGCCCCGCCGCGGGAACCATCGGGCGGATTGACGAGGAACAGGAATACCGTTTCGGAGGCGCCGACGCAGTCGAGGATAGGCTTGCCGCAGAGTTCCAGCCAGTCGTCGTAGAGCGATTCCGGCAGCTTCTCGCCGGCCGAGACGAAATGCCGGATTTCGCGGAAGGCGGGCTTGGCCGGCGCGCCCTCGCGCAACAGGTTCCGATACATGACGGGTGTGCTGAAGAATACGGTAGGCCGGTGGCGTTCGGCGGTGGAGATGATCAGGCCAGGTTCCGGCCATGCGGGCGAGAGGATGATGGTGGCGCCACACTGCAGGCCGCCCATGAGGGAATGGCCGAGGGCGAAACCAAAGAAGATCTTCGAGGTGGTGAAGACGCGATCGCCGGGGCGCACGCCAAGGTACACCCGTTCGAGATGGTCCGCCACGAGCACGCTGCGGTGCGGGTGCATGACTGCTTTGGGCTTGCCGGTGGTGCCGGAGGAATACAGCCAGAAGCCGACTTCTTCCGGGTCCATGCGGGTGGATTCGAGCTCGTCGGACTGGCCGGCAAGCAGGTCTGCCAGTGCTACTCGCGGGGCGTGCGCCGTGCCGCCGGCAACAACCACCAGCGGCGGCGCATCGAGCGACTCGGCCGCGCTCTCGTAGAGATCGATGAAGTGCGCGTCGACGAAGATCGCCTTGCAGCCGCTGTCCTGGATGACATAGAGCAGGTCGCGCGGCGCCAGCCGCACGTTGAGCGCGACCGCGACGGCGCCGATGCGCAGGGTGCCGAGGTAGGCGGCCACCAGTTCGGGCGAGTCGTCCATCAGGAACAGGATGCGGTCGCCGCGCGCGACGCCATGTGCCCGCAGCGCATTGCCGCAGCGGTTAACTTCCGCATTCAGCTCCGAAAAACTGACGCGGCGGTCGCCGCACAGAATGGCGGTGCGCTCGCCGAGTCCCTGCGCCAGCGGACGGCCGATGATTTCGTCCGCCGCGTTCATCGTGGCCATTTCCGCCGCATACTCAAGGCTCATGCTCTATCACTTTCACGTTGGCGAACGGTCCCTGGCATCGATGCCAGGATTCGTTCATGGGGGGTGATTGAACACTCATTCATTTTGCTTGTCAAGCCATCAGCCGACCGGCGCGGCAGCCTCCGCAGTTGACATCCACAAATGAATGAGCAATCATTCACCTCGCCCGCCTGGCGTTAAACCGGGGGGGGGCAAAAAGATTTCTCTTTCTCCATCCGGGCGAAACGGTCCGTGAAACCGGGAGGTATGCGCAGCATGCAACTGAAAGACAAGACGGCGGCGGTCACAGGCGCCGCATCGGGCATCGGACGGGCCACCGCCGAGACGCTGGCGGCGGCCGGCGCCTTCGTGTTGTTGGGCGATATCGACGAACAGAAGGGCCGCGAGGCCGCCGCCGCCC
>JADFDL010000245.1 GCA_018262875.1 Rhodocyclaceae bacterium
CATCGGCCGCGCCGGCGCCGGTACCAACAACATCCCGGTCAAGGCCATGAGCGCGCGCGGCGTGCCGGTCTTCAACGCCCCGGGCGCCAACGCCAACGCGGTGAAGGAGCTGGTCATCGCCGGCATGCTGCTGGCGGCGCGCAACATCTCCGGCGCCATGCGCTTCGTCTCGGCCCTCGATCCGAAAGACCCGGAGATGGAGAAGAAGGTCGAAGACGGCAAGAAGAATTTTGCCGGCTACGAGCTGGCCGGCCACACGCTGGGCGTCATCGGCCTGGGCAAGATCGGCTGCCTGGTGGCGGACGCCGCCATCAAGCTCGGCATGCACGTCATGGGCTACGACCCCGAGATTACGGTGGACGCCGCCTGGAGCCTGCCCTCCCAGGTGAAGAAGGCGAACAGCGTGGCCGAAGTGCTGAAGAATGCGAATTTCATCAGCCTGCATGTGCCGCTGGTGGATGCCACGCGCAAGATGGTCAACGACCAGGCGTTGGAACATGTGCGGCATGGCGCCGTGCTGCTCAATTTCTCGCGCGATGGCGTGGTCGACGAAGCCGCCGTGCTGGCCGCGCTGGAAGCCAAGAAGCTTGCCTGCTATGTGTGCGATTTTCCCAGTCCGCATGTGAACGGCCATCCGCATGTCGTGGCCCTGCCGCACCTGGGCGCCTCCACGCGCGAGGCGGAGGACAACTGCGCGGCCATGGTCGCCGACCAGGTGCGCGATTATCTCGAGCACGGCAATGTGCAAAACGCGGTGAATTTCCCCAGCATCGCCATGCCGCGCGAGTCGAGCTTCCGCATCGCCATCGCCAATGCCAATGTGCCGAACATGGTGGGGCAGATTTCCACAGCGATGGCCAAGGCCAACCTGAACATCCACAACATGATGAACAAGTCGCGCGGCGACATGGCCTACACGCTGGTGGATGTGGACAGTGCCGTGCCGCAGGCGGCGATCGACTCGATCGCCGGCATCGAGGGCGTGCTGACCGTGCGCTACCTGCCCGTCTGATGCCGGAATGAGCGACGAGCTGCAGCGCTTTCGCGCCGAGATTGACCGCCTCGACGAGGAGGTCCTGCAGCGCCTGTCGCGCCGCGCCGAGATCGCCCACGAGATCGGCCGCGTCAAGGGTGGGGCGGTGGTCTACCGGCCGGAGCGCGAAGCGCAGGTCCTGCGCCGCATCACCGGGCTCAACCCGGGCCCGCTGGCCGACGCTACGGTCGGACGCATCTTTCGCGAGGTCATGTCGGCCTGCCTGGCCCTGGAGCAGCCCCTGCGCATCGCCTATTTCGGCCCGGAGGGTACTTTCACCGAGAGCGCTGCGAAAAAGCATTTCGGCGCGGCGCCGCAGTTCTCTGCGACAGCGACCATCGACGAGGTGTTCCGCGCCGTCGAGGCGGGTCATGCCGACTATGGCGTGGTGCCGGTGGAGAATTCCACGGAGGGCGCCGTGGGGCGCACCCTCGATCTGCTCCTGCAGATGCCGATCAAGATCTGCGGCGAGGTCATGCTGCGCATCCACCAGCAGCTGCTGTCCAAGGCGGAACGGCTGGAGGACGTCAAGCGTCTCTATTCGCACAGCCAGTCGTTGGCGCAGTGCCACGAATGGCTCAACCGCAACCTGCCCGGCCTGCCGCGCGTGCCGGTGGCGAGCAACGCCGAGGCGGCGCGCATGGCGGCAGACGATGCTGAATCCTGCGCCATTGCCGGCGAGGCCGCCGCCGCCTGCTACGGCCTGAACAGCCTGGCGCGAGACATCGAGGACGACCCGAACAACACGACCCGCTTCCTTGTCATCGGCATGCACGACGCCGGTCCCTCCGGCCGCGACAAGACCTCCATCGTCTGCGCCTCGCAGAACAAGGCCGGGGCAATGTATGCGCTGCTCGAACCCCTGGCGCGGCATGGCGTGTCGATGAGCAGGTTCGAGTCGCGCCCGTCGCGCACCGGTCTGTGGGAATACGTTTTTTACGTCGACGTCGAAGGCCATCAGAGCGAGGAGCGGGTGGGCAGGGCGTTTACCGAACTGCGCGACCGTGCCGCGTTCGTCAAGGTGCTTGGTTCCTATCCGGGCGCCGCGGCCTGAGAGGGCCGCAAGAACTACGGGAGAGGCAGTCAACCGAGGGGGAACCATGAGTATCGCCGAACACGCACCGCCGTATATCCGTGCCATCTCGCCCTACCAGCCGGGCAAGCCGATCACCCAGTTGGCGCGCGAAATGGGTCTTCCCGTCGAAAAGATCGTCAAGCTGGCCTCCAACGAGAATCCGCTCGGCATGAGTCCGCGCGCGCGCGCCGCCATTCAGACGGCCATGGACGGGATCGAGCGCTATCCGGACCAGTTCGACCTGACCGCGGCCCTGGCCGGGAAGTTCGGTGTCGGCATGGAGCAGATCGTCCTCGGCAACGGCTCCAACGACGTGCTCGACCTGGCCGCCCGCGTCTTTCTCGCGCCGGGACGCTCCTCGGTGTTTTCCCGGCACGCCTTCGCCGTCTATCCGCTGGCGACCCTATCGGCCGGCGGCGAGTGCATCGTCGTGCCGGCGAAGCATTACGGCCACGACCTCGACGCCATGCGCGCGGCCATCCGCCCCGACACGCGCATCGTTTGGGTGGCCAACCCGAACAACCCGACCGGCAATTTCCTGCCCGGCGCCCAGGTGAAGGCTTTCCTGCAGCAGGTGCCGAAGGACGTCGTGGTGGTGCTCGACGAGGCCTACAACGAATACCTGCCGCCGGCCGACCGCGTCGACACCCTGGCCTGGGTGAAGGAATTCCCCAACCTCGTCGTCACGCGCACCTTCTCGAAGATCCACGGCCTGGCCGGGCTGCGCGTCGGCTACGCCGTCACCACACAGGAAATCGCCGACCTGATGCACCGCGTGCGCCAGCCGTTCAATGTGAACAATCTGGCCTTGGCGGGCGCGATCGCCGCACTGGATGACCACGCCTTCCTCGCCGAGAGCTACGACAACAACCGGCGCGGCATGGAGCAGATCGTTGCCGGCCTCAAGCGCCTGGGGCTGGAGCACATCCCCTCGCACGGCAACTTCGTCACCTTCAAGGCGGGCGATGCGGCCAAGGTAAATCAGGCGCTGCTCAAGCAGGGGGTCATCGTGCGGCCGATCGCCGGCTATGCGCTGCCCGAACACCTGCGCGTCACCATCGGCCTGGAAAGCGAGAACGGACGCTTCCTCGAAGCCCTGGAAAAGGCGCTGGAAGGCGCCCGATAGGCGGGATCGCTGTGGGTTTCCGCCTCGACAAGATCGTCGTCTGCGGTGTCGGCCTGATCGGTGGCTCCTTCGCCCTGGCCCTGAAAAAAGCCGGCGTCGCCGGTCAGGTGATCGGCATCGGCCGCAGCCAGGCCACCC
>JADFDL010000246.1 GCA_018262875.1 Rhodocyclaceae bacterium
GTCGCCCAGCAGTTGCGCGAGGCCGAGGAGGCGCTCTCGGCGATGAAGGGTCTGCGCGGCGGCCGGCTCAACATTGGTGTGGTATCCACCGCCAAGTATTTCGCGCCGCGCCTGTTGACGGCTTTTCGCGCCGCGCACCCGGAAGTCGAATTGCGCCTCGGCGTGCACAACCGCGGCGAGATCGTGCAGCAGCTTGCCGACAACGAGATCGACCTCGCCATCATGGGTCGGCCGCCGCAGGAACTGGAGACGGTGTCCGAGCCCTTCGCCGAAAACCCGCTGGTTTTCGTCGCGGCGACGGATCATCCGCTGGCCGGGGTGAAGCGCATTGCACCGAAACAGTTGGCTGAAGAGAGCTTCCTGCTGCGCGAGCCGGGTTCCGGCACGCGGGCGGCGATGGAGCGTTTCCTGACGGAAAACGGCGTGGTGCCGCAGCGCACGGTGGAGATGACCAGCAACGAGACCATCAAGCAGGCGGTGATGGCCGGCATGGGGATTTCCTTCATCTCCGAGCGCACCATCGTGCTCGAGCTGGCCACCGGCAACATCGCCCGTCTCAACGTGACAGGCACGCCGCTCAAGCGCCACTGGTACGTGGTGCATCGCGCGGAAAAGCGCCTGCTGCCGGTGGCGGAGGCGTTTCGTCAGTTCCTGCTGCGGGAAAGCGGCGGGCTGGCCGAGCCGCCGGCGCCGATTACCGGCGGGAGCGGATCCAGTCGCGCCAGGCCGAAAACAGATTCGGGTCGACGGCGGCGATGACCGAGCGCTTCCACAGGTCGTCGGCGTCGAAATCGTCGTACTTCAGGGTGCACATGCGGCCGCCGGCTTCCTCGAGGATCAGGCGTCCGGCGGCGTAGTCCCACAGTTTTTGTCCGCCATGCAGCAGCAGGTCGAGCCGGCCGGCGGCGATGTAGGCCCATTCCAGGGTGCTGCAGCCGAAGTTGCGCTGCGAGTAGTAGGGCGGCCGGGTGGCGAGGTCGTCGCCGAGCTTTTTCGGGATGCGCTTGAAGTCGACGCCGGCGACGCACTCTTTCAGATTGGCTGCCGGCGGGCGCAGCGGCAGCTTCAATCCGTTCATGGTGACGCCGCCGCCGCGCGAGGCGGCGAACATTTCCCGCGTCGCCGGATTGTAGACCACGCCGACGACGGCGCGGCCTTCGATGAAATAGGCCACGGAGATGGCGAAGAAGGGGAGGCCGGCGACGAAATTGGTCGTGCCGTCGATGGGGTCGACCACCCACAGCCCCTCGGCGCCTTCGTCCCACAGCCGGTGCTGCTCGACCTCGCCCATTTCCTCCTCGCCCAGCACAGGGCGCGGGCGCAGCCGCCGCAGGCGCTCGATGAGCGCGTGCTGGGCGGCGATGTCGACCTCGGTGAAGATGGTGCCGTCGGATTTGTGCTCGCGCACCACGCGCAGGTAGCGCGGCATCACCACCTGGGCGGCGACCTCGCGCACCACCTGGGTGACCGCCGCGGCGAGTTCGTACCAGGGCGAGTTCATCGTGCTTCATCCTTCCATTTGATCGAGCAGCCCATGCTCGGGATCTGCTCCTGCGGCCCGGCACCGGTGCGCGCCACCTGCAGCATGGCCTCGAACAGGTCGCGCCGTGCTGCGGGGACTGACTCTTTGCGCGAGGCGTCGAGGCGGCCGCGGTACTGCAGCTCCAGCGCGGCGTTGAAGCCGAAGAAGTCCGGCGTGCATACCGCGCCGTAGGCCTTCGCCACCGACTGGGTTTCGTCGAGGACGTAGGGGAAGGGGAAGTTCATGCGGCGGGCGACCGCGACCATGTTGTCCCAGGAATCCTCGGGGTAGTCGGTCGGGTCGTTGGACAGGATGGCGATTGCGCCGACGCCGTGTTCCTTCAATTCGCGGCAGTCGCGGACGAGGCGATCGAGCACCGCCTTGACGTAGGGACAGTGGTTGCAGATGAACATCACCAGCAGGCCGTTGGATCCGCGTGCGCTGGCGAGGTTGTGGCGGCGGCCGTCGGTGCCGGGCAGGTCGAAGCCGGGGGCCTTCCAGCCTAAGTCGCAGAGAGGGGTGGTGAGGCTGACCATGATGAAGAATGATGGGAAAAATCCGATGGCTGCGGAATAATAGCATGATGAATCCACGCTTCTTTTGCCCGCAGCCGCTGGCTCCCCGCAGCCTGGCCGGGCTGCCGGCTGCCGCCGCGCACCACGCGGTGCGCGTGCTGCGCCTGGGTGTCGGCGATGCCGTCACGTTGTTCAATGGCGAGGGCGGCGAGTATCCCGGCCGCCTCGTTGAAGCCGGCCGGAGCGCGCGTGTCGAACTGGATGAATGGCTGCCGGTCGAGCGCGAATCGCCGTTCGACATCACCCTGGCGCAGGCGCTGCCCTCGGGCGACAAGATGGACTTCGTCGTGCAGAAGGCCGTCGAGTTGGGCGTCGCGCGCATCCAGCCGTTGATTGCTTCGCGCAGCGTGGTGAAGCTGGCGGGGGAGCGTGCCGCACGCCGCGTCGAACATTGGTGCCAGGTGGCCATATCCGCCTGCGAGCAGTGCGGGCGCAACCGGCTGCCGGTAATCGCGCCGATTCTTGATCTGCGGCAATGGCTTGGCCAATTGGCGCAGGACAATGAAATGCAGCGGCTGCTGCTCTCGCCGCAGGGCGGACGCCGGCCGCGCGAATTGGCCGGCAACCGTTTCCTGCTGCTGGTCGGACCCGAAGGCGGGCTGGACGCGGAGGAGATGTCGGCGGCCAGACTGACCGGCTTCGCGGATCTGTCGCTCGGCCCGCGTATCCTGCGCACCGAAACGGCGGGCCCCGCCGCGCTGGCCGCGTTGGGCGCGCTGCATGGCGATATCTGATTTAGGGGAGGCTCAATCATGTTCGAATCGGCGGAACTGGGACACAAGATCGACAAGGCGACCTACGACAAGCAGGAGCCGAAGCTGCGCGCCGACCTGCTCGACGCGCAGTTCGACGTCGGCGAGCTGAAGAAATTTCCCGTCATCATCCTCATCAACGGCGTCGACGGCGCCGGCAAGGGCGAGACGGTGAACTTGCTCAACGCCTGGATGGACCCGCGCCACATCCAGACGCATGCCTTCCCGCCGCCCTCCGACGAGGAGCGCGAGCGGCCCTTCATGTGGCGTTACTGGCGAGCCCTGCCGCCCAAGGGCAAGATCGGCATCCTCTTCGGCAACTGGTACACCGACCCCATCGTCAACCGCGTGCTGAAGAACACCAAGGCCGCCGAGCTCGACCAGTCGATCGAGGAGATCAACCGCTTCGAGCAGATGCTCGTCGACGAGGGCGCGCTGGTCCTGAAGTTCTGGTTCCATCTCTCGAAGGATGCACAGCGCAAGCGCCTCAAGGCGCTGGAGAAGGACAAGGACACGCGCT
>JADFDL010000247.1 GCA_018262875.1 Rhodocyclaceae bacterium
CCTTCGCGGCCGTCGGGGGCGACGATGCCGATAGTCAGTCCCTGCGCATCGGCGATATGGTTGAGATGCGAGTAGCCCATGGCGCCGGGATGGAAGGCGGTGATCTGGTTGTCGTCGAGGTCAGTGGTGATGAAGGCCTGGGCGGTGAATGTGGAAGGCACCTCTCTGACGTGGCTGCGGTCGAGGCCGAGGCGCTCCAGGCGGTGCAGGTAGGGCGCATTGTCCTCGCCGACGGTGGCCATGATGAGGGGCTCGCCGCCGAGCAGCTTGAGGCTGTAGGCGATGTTGCCCGCGCAGCCGCCGAATTCGCGCCGCATGCTCGGTACTTCGAAGGCGACGTTGAGGATGTGCAGCCGGTCGGGCAGGATGTGGTTCTTGAAACGGTCATTGAACACCATGATAGTGTCGTAGGCCATCGAGCCACAGATCAGCGTCCTCATTGCGCGGGTTCCTTTTTCATAATGTTTGCAGGTCGGGCTTCAGCCCGACCTGGGTGATCGATCCATCGCCGTTTGTCGGCCTGAAGGCCGGCCTACTTCAATGCGGCGAGGGCCGCATCGTAGTTCGGTTCCTGCTTGATTTCCGGCACGAGCTCGGTGTAGGTCACCTTGTCGTTCTCGTCGATCACCACGACGGCGCGCGCGGTGATGCCGGCGAGCGGGCCGTCTTCGATGCCGACGCCGTAGTTCTTGAGAAATTCGCGGCCGCGCATGGTCGACAGCGAGACGACGTTCTTCAGGCCTTCGGTTTCGCAGAAGCGCTTCATGGCGAAGGGCAGGTCGGCCGAGATCACCAGTACGACGGTATTGGGCAGGCTGCCGGCCTGTTCGTTGAACTTGCGCGTGGAGGTGGCGCAGACCGGCGTGTCCAGGCTCGGCACGATGTTGAGCACCTTGCGCTTGCCGGCGAAGTCCTTGAGGCCCAGGTCGCGCAGGTCGGCGGCGACCAGCGAGAAGGCCGGCGCGGCGCTGCCGGGTTTCGGAAAATCACCAGCGAGGTGGATGGGGTTGCCTGCGAGGGTAACGGTTGTCATGATGGTCTCTCCTGTGTTGTGGTTGAGGGCACTGCTGGGGGTTAGGGGTAGAACAGGTAAAGTCGATAGCCGCTGGCGCCCACATCGGTGGCGTCCAGTCCGAGATTGACCGCAAGGTCGCCGTTGGCAGCGAAACCGGTGCGCACATCGGCGCCCTGAGCCAGATATTCTGCCGGAGAAAGCACCTTGCGCACCATCGGCTGGTCGCGGGTGTCGGTCAGCGTCAACTCCAGATACGGGTAATCCTGCACGAAAGGCGCGCGGTTCTTCAGCGTGGCCACCAGCACAAGCTGGTTCTTCTGCTGCGGATCGGGATGCAGGTCCGAGGCCTCGATGCTGACGAGATCCGCCTTGCGCGGCAGCGGAATGTCGCAATCGAGAAGGCCGCACATTTCCTCCAGCAGCGGGCGCAGATCGGGGTTGCTCACAGCCAGTTCGGCGCGGAAGAAGAAGGCGGCCTGCACGACGAGCAGGCCCAGCGCGGCCAGGCCCGCCAGGCCCCAGGCCAGCAGGCGCCAGCGCGGGGCGGGCGGTTCGATTTCACTGCCGATGCCTTCCGGCAGAATATCGGTGGGTGCGCTTTCGCCCGGCGGCTCGGTTGCGGATAGTCCGGGCGGGCTGCTTTCAGGGGAAGGCTCGGAGGGCGGCGGCTCGACGGGTGTCGGCGTGATGGGTTCCGGGGGAGCAGAGGCAGCCTCCGCCGCCGCGGCAGCGGGAGGCGCATCTTCCAGGGTTTCCAGCGCATTGAATACTGCGCTGCAATGTCCGCAACGTACTTTGCCGGCGCGGACCTTGAGCTGTTCCGACGTGACGCGGAAGGCCGTGCTGCACGTCGGGCAGCGCGTCAGCATCATTTCTTCACGCCCTCCAGCAGGCTCCAGCCCTCCCGTTCGGCCCAGACGGTGAGGTCGAAGGCGGGCCGGTAGGCGTGCCGGACCTGTTCGACCTGCGTGGACAGAATGCCGGAGAGCGCGATATGTCCGCCCGGCCGGGTGCGCTCGGTGAGCAGGGGCGCCAGCACGCAAAGCGGGTTGGTGAGGATGTTGGCGATCACGATATCGAAGGACAAGTCGAGCGGATGTTTCGAGTGTGAGAGCTGGAGGGTAACGCCGTTGCGTTCGGCATTGTCGGCCGCCGCCGCCAGGGCATTGGCGTCGATGTCGACGCCTACCACGCGTCCGCCCCCGAGCCTTGCCGCGGCGATGGCTAATATACCCGAACCGCAGCCGTAATCGAGCACGCTGGCGCCAGGCAGCAAATGGGCGCATAGCCATTCCAGGCACAGCCGCGTCGTCGGATGGCTTCCCGTGCCGAAAGCCAGACCCGGATCCAGCACGAGATTGACGGCATCGGCATCGGGCGCTTCGTGCCAGGACGGCACGATCCACAGGCGTTCATTGACGCGGATCGGCCGGAACTGGGACTGCGTCAATCGCACCCAGTCCTGCTCGGCGACTTCGGCGACGTCGTAGGGAGGGGTGGCGGAGAGCCCGGCCTCGCCTGCCGCGGCAGCGGCAATCAGGGGGATGTCCGCGTCCTTGTCGAACAGGGCGATGACGCGGCTATGCGTCCAGAGCGGGCCCGGTGTGCTGCCCGGCTCGCCGAACTGCGGCGTCTCGCGTTCGGTGCCGGCGTCGGCGTCTTCGATGCCAACCGAGAGGGCCCCCAGCGCCAGCAGGGCGTCGGAGAGCGCCTCGGCGTGGCCGGCGTCCGACAGCAGCGTGACAGAAAGCCACATCGGATTTTATTTTCCCTTGACGACCTCGTCCTTCGCGGCCAGCTTGTGTTCGAGGTAGTGGATGCTGGTGCCGCCCTTGACGAAGCGGTGGTCGTGCATCAACTCCAGATGCAGCGGGATATTGGTCTTGATGCCCTCGACCACCATTTCCGAAAGCGCGATGCGCATGCGGCGGATGGCCTGGTCGCGGGTGTCGCCGTAGGCGATCACCTTGCCGATCATCGAGTCGTAGTGCGGCGGCACGGTGTAGCCGGTATAGACATGCGAGTCGACGCGGATGCCGGGTCCGCCCGGCGGGTGGTAGGAGGTGATGCGGCCCGGCGAGGGCGTGAATTTGAAGGGATCCTCGGCATTGATGCGACACTCGATGGCATGCCCCTTCAGTTCGATGTCGCGCTGGCGATAGGTGAGTTTTTCTCCCGCGGCGACGCGGATCTGCTGCTGCACCAGATCGATGCCGGTGATGAATTCGGTCACGGGATGCTCGACCTGCAGGCGGGTGTTCATCTCGATGAAATAGAACTCGCCGTCTTCGAACAGGAACTCGAAGGTGCCGGCGCCGCGGTAGCCGATCTTGCGACAGGCCTCGGC
>JADFDL010000248.1 GCA_018262875.1 Rhodocyclaceae bacterium
CCGCCGGCCCCGCAGAAAAACCCGGTGACGGTACAGGCGCAAAAGCCGATGGAGCCGCCAGCGCCGCGCCGCAAGGATCTCGCCTGCATGCTGGAGCCGTCTCTCGAGGTGAATCTCGGCAGCCAGGTCGACGGCGTCATCGCAGAGATGAAGGTCGAACGCGGCTCGGTCATCTCCAAAGGGCAGATCCTAGTGCGCCTGAATGCCAACGTCGAGGCGGCATCGGTCGACCTGGCGCGAGGCAAAGCCGCCTTTGCCTCGCGCAAGGCCGAGCGCAACGAGGAACTATATGCCAAGCAACTGATTTCGCAGCAGGAAAAGGATCAGCTCGAGACTGAACACCGGCTGGCCCAGCTCGAGTTGCGGGAAAAACAGGAGATGCTGCGGCTTCGCACGATTACCAGTCCGATCAATGGCGTGGTGGTCGACCGCTATCTTTCGCCTGGAGACCAGATCGCCACCAAGCAGATCTTCAAGCTGGCGCAGATCAATCCGCTCCACGTCGAAGTGGTGGCGCCGGTAGAGCTGTTCGGTACCGTCAAGGTGGGCACCGTGGCGGAGGTGTCGATGGAGCCTCTTCTCAAGGGAATCCACGCTGCCAAAGTTACCGTGATCGACCGCGTCATCGATGCCGCCAGCGGCACGTTCCGCGTCCGCCTGGAACTGCCCAATCCGAAGAATGAGATTCCCGCCGGCCTGCGCTGCAAGATCAAGTTCCCCGGCGCCGCATGAACTGCGCTGCGCTGTTCGCACTTGTGTTGACGGGCGCAGTGGGTGTCTGCGCAGCCCGTGCCGAAATACCCGTCCAGCCCGAACCGTCCAGCGGCCGCACTGACAAGGCGGAAGCGCGCGGCCGACTGTTCATGGCAGTGACTGCGAACCCATTGGCGACCGATGCCGCGGTGGAGATCCTGCGCGCCGGCGGTACTGCGGCGGATGCGGCGATCGCGGCGCAGCTGGTGCTGAACCTGGTCGAGCCGCAATCCTCCGGCCTCGGCGGCGGTGGCTTCCTGCTTTACCACGATGCGCGAGAGAAGCGGCTGCGCGCCTACGACGGGCGCGAAACGGCACCGGCGGCGGCGCGGCCCGAGCGTTTCCTCGACGCCAATGTGAAGCCGTTGCCTTTCTTCGATGCCGCGGTGGGTGGTCGTTCTGTCGGCGTGCCGGGCCTGCCGGCGCTGCTCGATCTGGTCTATCGCAACCACGGCCGGACGCTCTGGCCGAAGCTGTTCGGACCGGCGTTGCGCCTGGCAGTCGAGGGCTTTCCGATGACGCCGCGCCTGCACAAGCTGCTGGCGGAGGATCGCTTCCTGCGCGACGACCCGGCGGCGCGCCGGCTCTACTACGAAGTCGACGGCCGGCCCAAGCCTGTCGGCACGAAGATCATCAACCGTGCCTATGGTTTCGCCCTGCTGGCGTTGGCGCAGCATGGCACGAAGATTTTCTACGAGGGGCCGATCGGTCGCGACATCGCGGCAGCGGTACGTGGTCACGGAAAAAACCCAGGCGACCTGAGCGAGGCGGATCTGGCCGCCTATCGGCCGCTGGAGCGTGAGCCGGTCTGCGGTGAGCGCCTGGGCGGCTATCGCGTCTGCGGCATGCCGCCGCCCAGTTCCGGCGGCATCGCCGTCTTGCAGATACTGACTTTTGCCGAAGGCCTTGCGGGGCAGGCGCCGCTATCGCCGGATAGCGTGCATCGCTTCGCCGAATCAGGGAGACTGACTTTTGCCGACCGTGCACGCTACCTGGCGGATCCCGCCTTCGTCGACGTTCCCGTGAAGGCATTGCTCGATCCGGCTTATCTGGCGTCGCGCGCGCAGCTGATTCGCGCTGAGGCCAGCATGGGCCGCGCCGCGGCTGGCGAGTTGCCCGGGAAACAAAGTCTTGGCGAGGATACGTCGGCCGAGCTGCCGGCGACGACCCACCTGTCCATCGTCGACACCGAAGGCAATGCCGTCGCGCTGACCAGTTCGGTCGAGGCGGCCTTCGGCAGCCGCATCATGGTGCATGGCTTCCTGCTCAACAACCAACTCACGGATTTTTCCTTCAGGCCGGAGGTGGATGGCAAGCCGGTCGCCAACCGCGTCGAGGCGAACAAGCGGCCGCTCTCCTCGATGGCGCCGACCATCATCTACGACAAGGCCGGCGGCATTACCGGCATTCTCGGTTCGCCGGGCGGCAGCCAGATCATCAACTATGTGGCGAAGACGGTGCTCGCGCTGCTGGCCTGGAACCTCACGCCCGGCGAGGCGGTGGCCTTGCCGCATTTTGGCAGTCGCAACGGACCGACCGAACTCGAGCGCGGAACGACTGCCGAGCATCTGCAGCCGGCGCTGGAGAAGCTTGGTCATGGCGTGGCGGTGCATGACATGACCAGCGGACTGTCGATCATTGTGCGACGTGGCGACGACTGGATCGGCGCCGCCGACCCGCGCCGCGAGGGCACGGCGCGGGGAGAGTGACTCAGAGTTTGACGCCCGGATTGAGCGTGTAGATGCCCATGATGCTGGCTTCGGCCAGGACGTGGCCCTTGATGGCCTCGCGCACCTGCTGTCCGGTGAACTTGCCCTCGACTGGGCAACGCGGGACATCCAGCGCGTAGAGGGTGAATACGTAACGGTGCGGAATTTCATCGTTCCACGGCGGGCAGGGGCCGTCGTAGCCGAAGTAGTCGCCGGCCATGTCCTTGTCGCCGGCGAACCAGCCGGTGTAGTCGTTGAGGCCCTGGCGCGCGCCGCGTGCCGTGCCGGGGCCATTCTTGCCGCGCGGCATGACGTCCTGCGAGAACTCGCCGGCCTCGATGTGCGAGGGCTGTGCTGGCAGGTCGACCAGCACCCAGTGGAAGAAATCCACGCGTGGCAATGAGGCGGGTACCGTACGTCCTTCCTGATTGACATTGTCGCCGCTGCTCGGCACGTCGGGGTCGTGGCAGATCAATGCCAGGGATTTTGTTCCGGCCGGCAGCTCCGACCAGGCGAGGTGGGGATTGTGGTTGCCGCCTAGGCAGACATGGCTTTGGGCATGCGGAATGCAGAAGGCGTTGTCGCCGTGGATGATGCGGGTGAAGCTGTCGCTCCAGAACTTCATGTTCGCCTCCTCTAAGCTTAGGTCCGTCCCTTCTTCGTGAAATCCTTCAGCCTGAATCCTAGCAGCCAGAGCGTACCGAAGTAAGCCGTGCCGCCCCCCGTCACCAGCGCCGACAGGTGCAGCACCCGCGCCAGCGGCGGTGCGCCGATCCAGTTTGCCTGCTGGCCCATGCCGAACCACAGTGCGGCGCCCATCACTGCCAGCGCGGCGGTCAGCTTCAGTCCGAAAGCACTCCAGCCTGGCTGCGGTACAAAATCGCCGCGGCGGTGCAGCC